>NZ_JACLYY010000015.1:0-72640 GCF_016900595.1 Faecalicatena fissicatena | reverse complement strand
TAACTAACTGATTAACAACCGGACAAAGAGACTGTGGTTGGAGCCTTATTTAAACCATCAAGTGGTAGGAGAAAGAAACCAATCCACAGTATCTTAAAATAGCATAGTCTAACCTGTAGAAAAGGTAAAGAATGACTATGACAATACTAATAGTAGGAGAATGACAATGGATCAACAAATGTTTTGCTTTCAGTGTGAACAGACAGCCGGATGTGCCGGGTGTACAGGGAAAAAGGGCGTGTGCGGAAAGAGTGAAAAGACCGCAAGGCTGCAGGATGAGCTGACGGGGGCGCTGATCGGGCTGGCCCGGGCCACAAATGGAGGTACTCTTTACACGGATGATACATGGAAGATATTTATAGAAGGGCTGTTTACCACGGTCACCAACGTCAATTTTCATGACGATACGATCCGTGAGCTCATGGGACGGGTCCATGAGGATAAGGAGAAGCTGGCGCCTATGTGCTCCGGCTGCGGAGCCCCCTGCGGTAAAACCGGGGACTACGATCTCTCGCGTCTCTGGCATGCCGACGAGGACATTCGCAGCCTGAAATCCCTGATCCTTTTCGGGATACGGGGCATGGCGGCCTATGCGTACCATGCCATGGTCCTGGGCTACACGGACGAGGAGCTGAACCGGTTTTTCTGCAAGGCGCTGTTTGCCGTGGGGGAGGACTGGAGCATGGAAGAGCTGCTGCCGATCGTCATGGAGGTGGGAAAATACAACCTTGCCTGCATGGAGCTGCTGGATCAGGCAAACACGGAGACCTTCGGCGCGCCGGTTCCAACGGAGGTGCCGCTTACAGTGGAGAAAGGCCCCTTTATCGTCATCTCCGGGCATGACCTGCTGGATCTGAAGCTGCTGCTTGAGCAGACGGAGGGAAAAGGGATCAATGTGTATACACACGGCGAGATGCTCCCGGCTCACGGGTATCCGGAGCTGAAGAAATATCCCCATCTGAAAGGAAATTTCGGCACTGCCTGGCAGAACCAGAAAAAGGAATTTGCGGGCATCCCGGCCCCGGTTCTCTTTACGACCAACTGCCTGATGCCGCCCGCCGGCAGCTATGCGGACAGGGTGTTTACCACGGAGGTGGTTTCCTACCCGGAGATTGTCCATATCGGCTCTGATAAAGACTTTACGCCTGTCATCGAGAAGGCCCTTGCCCTGGGCGGATACACAGAGGATCAGCCCTTTGCCGGCATCAACGGGGGAAGGACAGTGACAACAGGATTTGGCCACGATGCGGTCCTTGGCCTGGCTGACCGGATTGTTGAAGCGGTGAAGGCCGGAGATATCAGGCATTTCTTCCTTGTTGGAGGATGCGACGGCGCCCGTCCCGGCAGGAACTATTACACGGAGTTTGTGAAGCAGACGCCGGAGGACGCGGTGGTGCTCACGCTGGCCTGCGGCAAATACCGCTTTAACGACCTGGACCTGGGAACCATCGGCGGCCTGCCCCGTCTCATGGACATAGGGCAGTGCAACGATGCCTTCAGCGCCATCAAAATTGCAACGGCGCTTGCGGACGCCTTTGGCTGCGGTGTAAACGAGCTCCCCCTGTCCATGGTTCTCTCCTGGTATGAGCAGAAGGCGGTCTGCATCCTTCTGACGCTGCTCTATCTGGGCATCACAGACATCCGACTGGGGCCGACTCTCCCGGCGTTCATCTCCCCCAACGTGCTCAGCTATCTGGTGGAGCACTATCATATCGCCCCTGTCAGCACGCCGGAGGAGGATCTGAAGGCGCTGCTGCACGAGGGAGAGTAGAAAAAGCAGAAGGGGAAATTTTGAAAATCCATTTGACTTTTTCTCAAATAAGGTGCTAACATATTTACGTTGAGTAGCAAAAATGCGTAAGTCCAAACAGGGCCTGCGCATTTTTTTTGCTTTTTGAAATTTGATAAAGGAGTGATTTTTTTGTCTGATCAAACAAACCATGGGAAAACACTGACAGTGAGCATCCTGTCCCTGTCTTTGCTGACAGTCATGGCAGGCGCCGCCGTAGCACCTGCGCTGGGGGTCATTCAGGCTCACTTTGCCGATACGGATCAGCTTTTTGTGCAGATGGTCATCAGTGTGCCGGCGCTGTTCATTGTGATTACCAACTTTATTTTTCCAAAGCTCTGCAAGGTGTTCGGAGCCAGGACACTGGTGCTCATGGGCCTTCTGCTCTACACGGTGGGCGGCTGTGCGGCCGGACTTTTTGACAACATTTTCGCAGTGCTCGTGACGCGCGCCCTGGTGGGGATCGGCGTGGGCATCATCATGCCTCTGTCCACCGGGCTTTTGTCCTACTACTACCGCCCGGAGCAGCAGGTGGGCCTGATGGGCTATTCCTCTGCCATGAACCAGATGGGCGGCGTCATCGCCACGCTGCTGTCCGGCCTTCTGGCAAACATCAGCTGGCGTGTCAGCTTCCTGGTGTACCTGATGGGCCTCATCAGCATTGTGCTCTGCCTGTTTTTCCTGCCCAATGACAGGATCACGCAGGAGGCCCCGGCGAAAGAGGGCAGAGGGAAAAAGGAGGCTTCCGGAGGAGCCGGCGTGTTCCGGTCCAATATCGTGTACATTCTGGCCATGTTCCTTTTGATGTCCGCCTTCTTCATCTACCCGGCCAACTTTGCCCTGGAGACCGTCTCCGAGGGGATCATCCCCCAGAATTATATCGCGGTCATCATGGCGGGCATGGACTTTATCGCGTTCTGCGGAGGTCTTCTGTTCGTGCGAGCCAAGATGCTGCTGGGCGGAAAGACGAAGTTCCTGGCGCCCCTTTGCTTCCTGATCGGGTATCTGCTGCTGGCTCTGCTGGGCGGCTGGGCAGGTACCCTTTTGGGCTCCATCTTTGTGGGCTTTGCCAACGGTGCGGGCATCCCCTTCATCATGTCGGAGGCGTCCATGAAGGCGGGCAAGGCGGCGGCCACCACAGTGATGCCGCTGATCTCTGCGGCCCTGTACCTGGCACAGTTTGTGTCGCCGATGCTGATGTCCGTTGTGACAGCCATCTTCGGAGGGACAGTCGCCCATCTGCCCTATTTCTTTGCTATTGTGCTGTCCGTCCTCTTTGTGCTCTGGTCCGCGCTGATACCGAGTGGAAAATCGGAGTAAAAAGCCTGTCTTTCCCGGGGCTGATGATGTATAATAAGGCCATAAAAGCAGGAGGCTGAAGGGATGCCATATTTTCATTATCAGTCAAAAAAGATTTATTACAGGGAAACAGGCTTTGGAAAGCCGCTTGTCATGCTTCACGGTGATACGGCTTCGTCTGTCATGTTTGAATTTCTGCTGCCCTTGTATCAGGAAAGCTTTCGGGTGATCCTGATGGATTTCCTGGGAAACGGCAAGTCAGACAGAGTAGAAGGGTTTCCGGAAAATCTCTGGATCACAGAGGCTGAACAGGTCATTGGGCTTATCGAACACCTGAAGCTTGAGAAGGTAAATCTTCTGGGAACAAGCGGCGGGGCCTGGGTTGCTGTCAATACAGCATTAAAGCGGCCTGACCTTATAGACAGGGTTGTCGCTGACAGCTTTGATGGCAGAACCTTGCATGAGGACTTTGCGGAAAATCTGTTGAAAGAAAGAGCCTTTGCCAAGCAGGACCTTCATGCCAGACAATTCTACGAATGGTGTCAGGGCGAAGACTGGGAAGCTGTCGTGGATCTGAATACCCAGGCGCTCACAAAATGTGCCGAGGACAGGATACCTCTGTTCTGCAGGCCGCTGGAGGATTTGCGCACCCCGATCCTATTTGTGGGAAGCGCAGAGGACGAGATGTGCCGCGGGGATATGGAGGAGGAATACGCGCAGATGAGCAGGCTCGTACAAGATGGCACGGTACACATGTTCAAGACAGGCGGACATCCGGCCGTCCTGACAAACGCAGAGCCGTTTGCCGGAGTTGTTATCGAATATCTCGGCAGCTAGTTTTTAAATAATACTGTTTTATCGACTTACCCCCTTTTGGCGCTATGATTTATTCACATGATCGTGGCGCAAAAGGGGGTTTTTGAGATAAATACGACTGAGAATAGAGAAAAATGCGTAGGTATGTGGCGGATATTCGATTAGTCTCTAACATCCTCAATTTTATATGTATCAAAGATATCAATTATGATAAAATGATAAGTAATTAAGCAGTTAAGGAGAATATTGATTTTACAAATATAGATAATAACGATTTTGCTATTGTGGATCTGATGTTTGAAAACAGGATCGGCATTACCCGTGATCTGACGGAAAAACTGACAGAGATGTGATTTGATAATTGCATGTGAAGAGAGGTGAAATCTGTGAATTTTAATATGTCCCAATTTGATTCCTACTGTGAAGATAACCGTCGCGAGGTAAAAAAAGCAAAAGGCGGACTTCCAAATTCATTGTGGGAGACATACTCGGCCTTCGCTAACTGCTATGGCGGCGTCATTATCCTTGGCGTAAAAGAAAATAAAGACGGCAGCTGGTATATGACCGGGCTGGACAATGCGGCAAAACTGCGAAAAGACTTCTGGGATACGATTAATAATAAAAATAAGGTTTCGGTAAATCTGCTGACAGACGATGATGTGGATACATTTGAAGAAAACAACGGCATCATAATGGTTATCCATGTCCCAAGGGCAAAGCGTGAACAGAAGCCGGTATATATAAATGGAGATATGTTTAGTGGAAGCTTCCGTAGAAACTGGGAGGGCGATTATCACTGTGACCGCAGCGAAGTGCTTGCGATGCTCCGGGATCAGCCGGAAGAAACTGCAGATATGAAAATTTTGCAGGATATGTCTCTTGAAGTGCTTAATCCAGAGACTGTGCGTGCCTACCGCAACCGGCATACGGCGTATCGAACAGAACATGTATGGGAAAGGCTGAGCGATGAAGAATATTTGGAGAGGATAGGAGCTGCAAAGCTCTCTGTCAGAGATCATAGTTTGCATCCCACGGCCGCCGGACTTCTTATGTTTGGAGAAGAGTATAAGATTTTATATGAATTCCCTGAGTATTTTCTGGACTACAGGGAAGTACTTGATCCGACAATCCGCTGGACGGACAGGCTGCAGTCCAGTTCGGGCGACTGGACGGGGAATTTATTTGATTTTTTCTTTAGGGTTTACGGGAAGATTGTCAGAGATTTGAAAATCCCCTTTAAGCTGGATGGTATAACTCGGGTAGATGATACACCTGTACACAAGGCATTGAGAGAAGCTTTGGCAAACTGTATCGTAAATACAGACTTTTATTTCCCGAGAGGGATTGTGATCCGGAAAGATGCAGATTCTATCGTAATGGAGAATCCGGGAAGTATTCGGACTGGAAAGGCCCAGATGCTTAAGGGAGGTATTTCGGATCCGAGAAACAAAGCTTTGATGAAGATGTTTAATCTGATTGGCATTGGTGAGAGAGCCGGAAGCGGCGTGCCGGATATATACAGCGTGTGGGAACAGCAGGGGTGGAAACAACCGGAAGTCATAGAAGAATACTGTCCCGACAGAACTATTTTGAAATTATCGTTTGTAAAAAACATGGATGAAAAAGCGCTGATAAAAAGCGCTGATAAAAAAGCGCTGATAAAAAGCGCTGATAAAAAGAAACTTACAAATAAAACCAGGCAACAGCTAGAAAAAATAATAGAATGGATGGAGCTGGACCGAGAATATAGAATAGCTGAAATAGCAGAATTCCTTGGAGTTAAAGAAACAAGAGCCCGCGAATTAGTGAGAGAATTGATACGGCTTGAAAAAATAGAAGCAATAGGGAAAAATAAAGGCCGCAGATACAGAATTTTATAAAATGGTTTTCTGCCTCGAAAACAATGCTTTATCGACTTACACCCCTTTTTGTGCTATGATAATACAGTCATTATTACAGTACAGAAAGGGGTATTTTCATGGAAAATACGTCTGAAAATAGAACAAACCGTGCGGATATGCGGCCCGCGGACCACCTATGCGTCGGCCTTGTGGCCCATGTGGACGCGGGCAAGACCACGCTGGCGGAGGGAATTTTATACACTACGGGACAGATCCGGAAGCTGGGACGGGTGGATCACAGGGACGCCTTCCTGGACACAGACCAGATGGAGAAGGACCGGGGGATCACCATCTTTTCCAAGCAGGCGGAGACAGTCATCGGGGATAAGAAGGTGACCCTCCTGGACACGCCGGGGCATGTGGACTTCTCGGCGGAGATGGAGCGGACTTTACAGGTGCTGGACTATGCGGTTCTTGCCATCAGCGGCGCGGACGGCGTCCAGGGGCATGTGGAGACCCTGTGGCATCTTCTGGAGAGATACCATATCCCGGTCTTTCTCTTTGTCAACAAGATGGATCAGGAGGGGACCGATGAGAGGACGCTTATGGAGGAGCTGAAAAAACGGCTTTCCGACGAGTGCGAGGACTTTTCCGATCCGGAGGATTTCGAAGAGCGGATGGCCCTCCACGACGAGGCGCTGCTGGAGCGTTTCCTGGAGGGGGAGGCCCCGGGTGAGGAGAGTGTCCGGGGACTGATCCGGGAGAGGCGGATTTTCCCCTGCTTCTTCGGCTCAGCGCTGAAGATGGAGGGAGTGGAGGAGTTCCTTCAGGGACTGGGAACCTACATGGAATACCCCCGGTATCCGGAGGAATTTGGCGCCAGAGTGTACAAGATCACAAGGGATACCTCCGGGCAGAGGCTGACCCACCTGAAGGTGACCGGGGGATGCCTGCGGGTGAAGATGAGCATGGACGCCTATATGTCGGACTCAGACACTGGGAAAGGGGCCGGACAGAAGGTGGATCAGATCCGAATCTACGCGGGAAACAGCTTTCAGACCGTGCAAGAGGCGGGCCCCGGCGTGGTATGCGCTGTCACCGGGCTTTTGGGGACTCATTCCGGCCAGGGGCTGGGATATGAGACAGCCTCAGTTCTTCCGGTGCTGGAGCCGGTTCTCACCTACCGGGTACTGCCTCCGGCTGCCTGCGATGTGCACGGCCTCTATCTGAAGCTGAAGACGCTGGAGGAGGAGATACCGGAGCTTCACATCGTGTGGAGGGAGGAGACGAAAGAGATCCACACCCAGATCATGGGGGAGGTGCAGATCGATGTCCTGAAATCCCTGATCCGGGAGCGGTTTAGTGCGGCGGTCTCCTTTGACGAGGGGAGCATCGTGTACAAGGAGACCATAGAGGACGCTGTGGAGGGCGTGGGCCATTTTGAGCCCCTGCGCCACTACGCGGAGGTGCACCTTCTGCTGGAACCTGGGGAGAGGGGAAGCGGCCTGGAATTTGACACGGCCTGCAGCCGGGATATGCTGGACATCAACTGGCAGCGGCTGATTCTGACCCATCTGGAGGAGAAGCAGCACAGAGGAGTGCTGACGGGGGCCCCGATCACGGACATGAAGATCACTCTCATTGCCGGCCGAGCCCACCAGAAGCACACGGAGGGCGGAGATTTCCGGCAGGCCACTTACCGGGCTGTCCGTCAGGGGCTGATGAAAGCCCGGTCTGTCCTTCTGGAGCCCTGGTACGAGTTCCGGATCGAGGTGCCCCAGGAGATGATCGGGCGGGCCATGACCGATGTGCAGAGGATGAATGGCCGGTTTGAATCCCCTGTGGTGGGGGAGGAGACGGCGGTGCTGACAGGCAGTGCTCCGGTGGCCTCCATGCAGGGGTACATGCGGGAGGTGCTGTCCTACACTGGCGGCAGAGGGCGCTTTTCCTGCCGGCTGAAGGGGTACGAGCCCTGCCATAACCCGGAGGAGGTCATCAGCGCGGCCCGGTATGATCCGGAGGGGGATCTGGAAAATCCCTCTTCCTCCGTATTCTGCTCCCACGGGGCCGGGTTTGTGGTGCCCTGGCAGCAGGTGGAGGAGTACATGCACGTGGAGGGGATGGACACAGGGGAGGAGAAGCCAAAGGAGGAGCTGCTCACCGTTCTGGAGGAGCGAAAGAGGCGGATCCACTCGGAGGTCATCGACGAGGAGGAGCTGAAGTCCATCTTTGCCCGGACCTACGGAAACGCAGGACAGAAGCGGACGAGGTGGAAAAGGACTGTCCGCACTTCCCCGGATACATACAGGGCAAAGGGTACCCCCAAAAAGAGGGGAAGAGAGTACCTCCTTGTGGACGGGTACAACATTATTTTTGCCTGGGACGACCTGAAGGAACTGGCGGAGGAGAATATTGAGGCGGCCAGAAACAAGCTGATGGACGTGCTCTGCGACTACCAGGGCTACAGGCGCATGACGGTGATCCTCGTCTTTGACGCCTACAAGGTGCCGGGAAATCCCGGCGAGGTGCAGAAATACCACAACATCCATGTGGTTTACACCCGGGAGGCGGAGACGGCGGATCAGTATATTGAGAAGACGGTTCACGACATGGCAAGGGAGCACCAGGTGACGGTTGCCACATCCGATGGGATGGAGCAGATCATCATCATGGGGCAGGGAGCCCGGCGCATCTCGGCCAGGGACCTTCTGGCGGAGATCCGGGAGTCCAGAAGGGAGCTGCGCGCCCTGCATCTTGACCCGGCCCCGAAGATGAAGAGGTACCTTCTGGAGGATGTGCCCCCGGAGGTGCTGGAGGATCTGAAAAAGAAGGAGTAATCCTCCTTTTCAGATAAAGAATTTATGCTATAATGGACATGGACTGACAGGTCCGGAAAGGATGTTTTTCAAAGTGAGAGAACAGCTGACCAGACAGGACGTGGAGAAGATTGAAAAAGAGATCGAGTACAGAAAGCTGGTTGTGAGAAAAAATGCTATAGAGGCAGTGAAGGAGGCCAGGTCCCACGGGGATCTGAGCGAGAATTTTGAGTACCATGCGGCAAAGAAGGACAAGAACCAGAATGAGAGCCGCATCCGCTATCTGGAGAGGATGCTGAAGACAGCCCGCATTGTGAAGGACGACGCGGCGGACGACGAGGTGGGCCTCGACAAAAAGGTGGAGGTTTATTTTGAGGATGACGATGAGACGGAAGTCTTTAAGCTGGTCACATCCGTCAGGGGAAGCTCCCTGAACGGAAAGATCAGCATAGAGTCCCCCATCGGCAAGGCGATCATGAAGCACCGGGCAGGGGACAGAGTGTATGTGAAAGTCAATGACAACGCGGGCTACTATGTGGTGATCCGCTCCGTGGAGAAGACCGACGGGGAGGAAGAGGACGCCATACGGAAATATTAGAAATCAGATCCTAAGGAGGAGAAAGATGGAGCGGATGATACTGGAACAGGTGGAGAAAAAAGCGGAGGTGCTGACAGACGCCCTTCCCTATATCAGGGATTTTAACCGGCAGGTGGCGGTCATTGAGTACGGCTGCAGGAAATACATGAGCCCGGTGGGCGAGCAGGAGCTGATGAGGGATATTGCCCTCTTAAAGACCGTGGGCATGAAGCCGGTAGTGGTGCACGGCGCCCCCATTGGCGTGGATAAATTCAGGGAGAACAAAAGGGTAGCCAAGCTTCTGGAGCTGTGCGGCACCAAGGCCATCGGCATCTGCGGTATGGACATGGAGACCCCCTCCATCATGCTGGAAAACGGCTATATCCCTGTCATCATGCCCAATGACATTGACACGGAGAATGTGGAGATCGATCCCATCGATGCGGCGCTTGATGTGGCCGTGGGGCTGGGGGCTGACAAGCTGGTCTATCTCTCCTCCCACAGAGGGATATGGAAGGACGAGGAGAGGACAGAAGTTTACAGCCGCCTGACCGTTGCGCAGGTGCGGGAGATGCTCAGCCAGGGAAAAGTGACAGAGGGAGTCATCTCCAGAGTGGAGAGAGGGCTGAAGGCCATTGAGAGGGGCGTGAACCGTGTCAACCTCCTGGACGGAAGGATGGACCATGCCCTTCTGCTGGAATTTTTCAGCGTGGCCGGCGTGGGCACGGTGATGATCCAGGATGAGAGCCGTCTGTATGCACACGAGAAGGATGAATAAATGAAAAGAGAGAGAAGCTTTCAGAGGAAGCTGCTGCCTATTATACTGCTCCTGGCGGCAGTTCCTCTTTTTCTTTTCTCCATAGTGGCTCTGGTCAGTCTGCGCAGTATTCTGGTAGACCGGTACGAGGAGCAGGTGGAGAGCGACCTTGGGCAGTCGGAGAAACTGATGAACATTACCCTGGATCGATACGAGGCGGTCCTGGATGCCGCGGCCTCTGATGAGGAGTTCCTGGATACCGCAAAAAAGGCGGCGCAGGGGCAGGAGCTCGCCGGGGAGGATCAGGAGGCGCTGTACAGACAGCTGGAGCGGCTTGCCCGGCAGAGCTCTGGGGCAGCGGGGGCCGCCCTTCTGCTGGAGAACGGCGGCGCCTTCTTTTTCGACCAGCCGGATCAGACTCCAAAGGGGAGTGAATGGATGGAGGCGGCTGCCGGGGACTGGAGAGAGCAGGCAGATAAGGCGGGAGATTTTTTCTACAGCTCTCTGTCCGGAGAGGCCTTCTCGGAGGAGGATGACAAGCATGTCTTTGGAGTTTTCCGCCGTCTCCCGGCATCTCCGGAGGGCAGGCAGACGGGGGCGCTGGCACTCTGGCTGGATGCGGAGGTTCTGCGGGACACCCTGGCCGGGGAGCGGGGGATCAAGAGCTTTGTCAGCGATGGTGAGGTCATCATCGCCGCCACAGAGTCTGAGGACATGGGAGAATCACCCGCCCGGGCCTCACGGGGAGACTACTATATACAGAGTGTGATCCAGCAGGATACAGGGTGGAAGATCACAGAGCTGTACTCCCTGGAGCGGTATCACTATACCCTGTTCAGCCAGCTTGCCTTTGAGGTTCTCATCGGCGTTGCGGTCATGGCTGTCCTGGGTGCGGCAGCCTATCTCATGAGTGTGCCCATGGTCCGGGCGGTGCGAGGGATCGCGGCGGCGATGGCAGCCGCCAGGGAGGGCGATTACTCTGTCCGGGTGGAGGAAAACCCGAAGAGTCCCTATGAGCTGAACACCATTGCCACAGGCTTTAACAGCCTGGCGGAGCAGACGGAGCGGCTCATCCGTCAGCTCAAGCAGACAGCGGAGGAGCAGAAGAATGCGGAGCTGCAGGCGCTGGAGGCCCAGATTGACCCTCATTTTCTCTACAATACGCTGGACACTATCAACTGGAAGGCCATAGAGAAGGATGAGATGGAGATCAGCGAGATGGTGGGCGCCCTGGCGGATATCCTGCGCTACTCGGTCATCAACGCGGGGGAGGAGTCTCCCATCCGGAGCGAGCTGTACTGGCTCAGACAGTATGTGCTTCTGCAGCAGGAAAAGCTGGGAAAGGAGATCCAGGTGACAGAGGAGGTGCCTGAGGGGATCCTGAACATGAAGATACATAAGCTCCTCCTGCAGCCCTTTGTGGAGAACAGCATCCGGCACGGCTTCCGGGGCAAAGAGGGGGAGTGCTGCCTGAAGATCCGTATGACCCTGGAGGGCGGGATGCTCCATATCCAGCTGGAGGACAATGGCCGGGGCATGGCCGGGACGGACCTTGACAGGCTGGAGGACGAGGACAGGACCCGGACCTGGACCGGACATGTGGGCGTGGAGAATGTGCGGAAGCGCCTGCGGCTGTACTATTCAGACAAAGCCTATCTGCGGTTTGAGAGCCAGGAGGGAGTATTTACAAGGGTTCATATTTATATTCCTGTACCGGAAGGAGAGGTGGATGTACATGAAGATCGTGATCGTGGAGGACGAGGCGGCCATACGCAAGGGGATGGCGGGGCTGATACCCAGACTCAGTCCGGCCTATGAGGTGGCCGGCACAGCCTCCGACGGCGGAGAGGGACTGGAGCTGATCCGGCGGGAAAAGCCGGATCTGGTGATACTGGACATCCGCATGCCGGGTATGGACGGGCTGGCCATGTTAAGAGAGCTGCGCAGTGAGGGAAATGCCTGCCGGGCTATCGTGCTTTCTGCCTACTCGGATTTTGACTATGCGAAGACGGCCATTGACCTGGGCGTGGAGAGCTATATCCTGAAGCCTGTGAAGGTCAGAGAGCTGGAGGATGTTCTGCGGCTGACGCAGGCCCGTATCCGTCAGGAGGAGGAAGAGAAGATCCGTTACACCCCCGGTAAGGCCTTTCTCTCCGCTCTGGCGGGGGAGGTGGAGGCGGATCCCTATGTGAGAAAGAGGCTGAAGGAGGAGTACGGCCTTGTGCCGGACGGGCTGACCGGAATTTTCATCATCTGGCTGGGAAAGGATTACGGGGTGTACAGCGACAGAGTGCGGGACGCCCTGGAGCCCCTGGGCTCCAGGAGCGGTCTGTTTTCCATCTGTGCCCTGGAGCGGAAAAAGCGGCAGCTTGTGCTGGCTGCTCTCTATCAGGTGGAGGATCAGGAAAAGGCACAGGAGTATCTTAGAAAGAAGGCGGCGCCTATGCTCTCCGGGCTCACCGGGGGGAAGGCCGTCATGGGATTGATCTGGTGCGGCGGTCTTGCCGGTTTCCATGAGGCGGCTGTCCGTCTATGCGATGTCCTGGATTACAGCCTGACAGAGGGAACGGGAAGGCTTATCGTTTACGGGGAGAGGGACAGAGAGGTACATACCTTCAAGTATCCCCTGGAGCTCGAGGCGAAGACAAAGCAGGCGCTTCTCCAGAACGCCGGGGAACTGGACCGGTGCGTTCGGAGGTTTCTCGACTACTGCGAGGAGGGACATTTTCCGCCCCGAGAGGTAAAAGAGGGGTGTTTCCGGTATTTCAATATGATCTGTCACGCGGCCGGCGAGTACGGGCGCGCTGTGCCGGGGGCATCGGAGATGTCCCGTTGGATGGAGGAGATCCTGGAGGCAGTGACCTGGGAACAGATCCGGGAAATCTTTTCCAGGCTGACCGGCAGCCTGGAGCAGGAGGGGGACAGCGGCGCGGATGAGGAGAGTCTTCTTGTGAGGAAGGCCAGGAAGATGATTCTGGAATACTACAGCCAGGGGATCACCCTGGAGGAGATCGCTTCCAGGCTGGGCGTGTCCGATGAGTATCTGAGCACCCGGCTCAAAAAGGAGACGGGGAGCACCTTTACCGAGATTATGAGGACAGTCCGCATGGACAAAATCAAGGAGCTGCTCGTGAGCACAAATATGAAGCTGTCCCAGATTGCTGACGCTGCCGGGTATTCGGATCCCAAGTACATGAGCCGCATTTTCCGCGAGGAGGTGGGAATGCTGCCGCTGGAATACAGAAAAATACATCTTTAGACAAAAACAGATTAAAAAATTACTCCTTTTTTAAAAATATACGCCTGTCATCCTGGCAATAATCTTATATGATAATGACTGACAGAACTAAGACAGACAGAAACGAATATATAGTTTTAAGAAAATTTTTGGAAAAGGAGAAGTTGTATGGATCAGGTGAAAGTACAATTCAGGACGCCGGAAGAGGTGATGGATTTTACCAATGTTGTATCCAGGTATGAGTGCGACATGGATCTGAAGAAGAGCAGCAAAAAGGTTGTTGACGCCAAATCACTGCTCGGAATACTGGCTCTCGGACTGGAAAATGTTCTGGAGCTGTGTATTTATTCTGATGAGAGCTGTGAGGAAGTCGTGAAAGCCATCAGCCGATATGTGATAGCGTAAAAGGTGCCAGGGAGCAGTGACAGACTGTTCCCTGCTTTTCTTTTATAACGAATACTGATTAATGGTGGAAAAATATTCGTATATCTTATATAATGGAGAGAGTGGGAAACCAGCAAATACAAGATAAAGAGGAGAGTCACTCATGGAAATGTTGTCAATTGAAAAAGAATTACAGGAAAACTCCTACCCCGGAAGAGGGATCATCATCGGGAGGAGCGCCGACGGCAAAAAAGCTGTCACAGCCTATTTTATCATGGGCAGGAGCGAGAACAGCCGGAACCGCGTCTTCGTGGAGGACGGCGAGGGTATTCGCACCCAGGCCTTTGACGAGTCCAAGCTGACCGATCCGAGTCTGATCATCTACGCCCCTGTGCGGGTTCTTGGAAATAAGACCATTGTCACCAACGGAGACCAGACCGATACCATCTACGAGGGAATGGACAGGCAGATGACCTTTGAGCAGTCTCTGCGCAGCCGTGAGTTTGAGCCCGACGCGCCAAACTACACGCCGCGTATTTCCGGTATCATGCATGTGGAGGGCGGAAAATTCAATTACGCCATGTCTATCTTAAAGAGCAGGAACGGTGATCCGGGAAGCTGCTGCCGTTACACATTTGCCTACGAGAACGCCGTGCCGGGAGAGGGACATTTCATCCACACCTACATGCACGACGGCAATCCTCTTCCCAGCTTTGAGGGAGAGCCGAAGCGCATCGCCATCCCGGACGACATGGACGCCTTTGCGGACACGCTGTGGAGCAGCCTCAACGAGGACAACAAGGTCTCCCTGTTTGTGCGGTACATTGACATTGCCACAGGCACATACGAGTCAAAGATCATCAACAAGAATAAATAGAATACGATTTGCGGAGGGATAAGAAATGAAGGAACTGGAACTGAAATACGGATGCAACCCCAACCAGAAGCCGTCCAGGATCTATATGGCGGATGGGAGCGAGCTCCCCATCACCGTGCTGAACGGAAAGCCGGGGTATATCAATTTTCTTGACGCCTTTAACGGATGGCAGCTTGTGAAGGAGCTGAAGGAGGCCACCGGACTTCCGGCAGCCACCTCCTTCAAGCACGTGTCTCCCGCGGGAGCGGCTGTTGGCCTGCCCCTTACGGACACGCTGGCAAAGATCTACTGGGTGGACGACTTGGGAGAGCTCTCTCCCCTGGCCTGCGCCTACGCGAGGGCCAGAGGCGCTGACAGAATGTCCTCCTTCGGAGATTTTATTTCCCTGTCCGATGTCTGTGACGTGGACACAGCCCGCCTCATCAAGAGGGAGGTGTCCGACGGCGTCATCGCTCCCGGATACGAGCCGGAGGCGCTGGAGCTTTTGAAGCAGAAGAAAAAAGGAAACTACAACATCATCCAGATCGATCCCGACTATGTGCCGGCAGCTCTGGAGCACAAGGAAGTGTACGGCGTCACCTTTGAGCAGGGCAGAAATGAGCTCCATATCGGGGACGATTTCTTTGACAACATTGTGACGGAAAATAAAGAGATGCCAAAAGAGGCGAAGATAGACCTGGCCATTTCCATGATCACCCTGAAATACACCCAGTCCAACTCCGTCTGCTACGTAAAAGGCGGACAGGCCATCGGCATCGGGGCAGGCCAGCAGTCCCGTATCCACTGCACCAGACTGGCCGGACAGAAGGCGGACAACTGGTGGCTGCGCCAGTCACCGAAGGTGATGGGCCTGCAGTTCCTGGACAAGATCGGACGGGCCGACAGGG
Source organism: Faecalicatena fissicatena (assembly GCF_016900595.1). NCBI lineage: Bacteria > Bacillati > Bacillota > Clostridia > Lachnospirales > Lachnospiraceae > Faecalicatena > Faecalicatena fissicatena. The sequence continues at coordinate 57,359 of NZ_JACLYY010000015.1, read as the reverse complement.
ACAATGCCATTGACCTGTACATTGGGGATGAGTACATGGATGTGCTGGCTGATGGAAAATGGGAGCAGACCTTCAAGGTGAAGCCGGAGGTGTTCACAAAGGAGGAGAAGAGAGAATGGCTGGACAAGCTGACAGATGTAGCCCTCGGCTCCGATGCCTTCTTCCCCTTTGGCGACAACATTGAGAGAGCTTACAAGAGCGGCGTGAAGTACGTGGCTCAGCCGGGCGGCTCAGTCCGGGATGACAATGTTATCGAGGCATGCAACAGCCACGATATGGTGATGGCCTTCACGGGAATCCGCCTGTTCCATCATTAGGAAGCGAAATCCACAGAAAACCAGTTGTATATTTAGATAAAACGCAGTATAATATACAGGAAATGGCCGATTGTGCAAAAAAAACGGACAATCGGCCAAAATTATATCTGTGATAAGGAGATAATTCAAATGGGCAAATATTTTGGAACAGATGGTTTCCGGGGAGAAGCGAATGAAGTCCTGACAGTGGAGCACGCCTTTAAGGTGGGACGTTTTCTCGGATGGTACTACGGGCAGGAGCACAAGGCCAGAGTGGTCATCGGAAAAGACACAAGGCGAAGCAGCTACATGTTTGAGTACGCTCTGGCGGCAGGACTGACCGCGTCAGGTGCGGATGCGTTCCTCCTCCACGTGACCACCACTCCCAGCGTGTCCTACGTGACAAGGACCGAGAACTTTGACTGCGGTATCATGATCTCCGCCAGCCACAATCCCTTCTACGATAACGGGATCAAGGTGATCAACGGCAAGGGCCACAAGCTGGAGGCCGAGGTGGAAGAGAAGATCGAAGCGTATATTGACGGGGAGACAGGAGAACTGCCCCTGGCCAAACGGGACCAGATCGGCCGCACGACAGACTACGTGGCCGGAAGGAACCGCTACGTAGGCTATCTGATTTCACTTGCTACCAGGTCCTTTGAGGGGATGAAGGTGGGGCTTGACTGTTCCAACGGAAGCGCGTTCATGATCGCCAAGAGCGTGTATGACGCCCTGGGCGCGAAGACCTATGTCATCAACAATGAGCCAAACGGTCTCAACATCAATCTGAACTGTGGCTCCACCCATATCGACGTGCTGAAGCAGTATGTGAAGGACAACGGCCTGGATGTGGCCTTTGCCTTTGACGGAGACGCGGACCGGTGCATCGCTGTGGATGAGAATGGAAACGAGGTCAACGGAGACTTGATCCTCTACATCTGTGGAAAATACATGAAGGAGAACGGCCGTCTCAACGGGGACACCATCGTCACCACCATCATGTCCAACCTGGGTCTTTACAAGGCCTGCGACAAGGCCGGGCTGAAATATGAAAAGACGGCTGTGGGAGATAAGTATGTGTATGAAAACATGGTGAAGAACAACTTCTCCCTGGGCGGCGAGCAGTCCGGACACATTATCTTCAGCAAGCACGCCACCACAGGAGACGGCATCCTGACCTCTCTGATGGTCATGGAGGTCATGCTGGAGAAGAAGATGAGCCTTGCCAAGCTGACAGAGGAAGTCCGGATCTATCCCCAGCTCCTGAAGAACGTAAAGGTGACGGACAAGAAGACAGCCCGTGAGAACCCGGCAGTCGTGAAGGCTGTGGAGGAAGTGACAGAGGCTCTTGGAGACAACGGCCGCATCCTCGTGCGGGAGAGCGGTACAGAGCCGGTGATCCGCGTTATGGTAGAGGCGGAGACAGATGAGCTCTGCGAGAAATATGTGGATCAGGTCGTGGACGTGATGCACGCGGAGAACCTGGCTGTGGAAGCGTAAAAGCACAAAAAACAAGGTGAGAAAAGATGCGCCGCATGAGTGATGCGGCGCATTTTCATTTGTGAAAAGGGACATACTAAACTCCGGCTGAAAGAATTTTAAGATGAAGATAAAAAGGAGGAGCAGGATGTTTTATCAGTATTTACCGATCACAGATGTGTACGCGAGAGAAATCATCGACTCCAGAGGGAATCCTACGATAGAGGTGGAGGTTCTGGCCGACGGGAAGTACGTGGGCAGAGCCAGCGTCCCCTCGGGGGCGTCTACCGGAAAATACGAGGCGGTGGAGTTGCGGGACGGGGAAGAGCGCTACGGGGGAAAGGGCGTGGAGCGGGCAGTGGACAATGTGAACGCCCGGATCGCGCCGGAGCTTGTGGGAAAAAACGTGCTGGAGCAGATTCAGATCGACCAGCTGCTCACCAGGCTGGACGGCACGGAAAACAAGAGAAACCTGGGGGCCAACGCCATCCTGGGCGTTTCCATGGCTGTCGCCAGAGCAGCCGCGGAGGCGCTGCGGCTGCCTCTTTATGCCTATCTGGGAGGAGTGCACGCCAGGACCCTTCCTGTTCCCATGATGAACATTATGAACGGAGGGCGGCATGCGGACAACACGATTGATATACAGGAGTTCATGATCATGCCCTGCGGCGCCTGCTGCTTTAGGGATGGGCTGCGGATGTGCGCGGAGGTATACCAGCACCTTAGAGGACTTCTGAAGAAGCACGGCTACAGCACCGCGGTGGGAGACGAGGGCGGTTTTGCCCCCAACATGAAGGATGCGGGGGAGGCCCTCGGCTTTATCCAGGAGGCTATCCAGTCGGCCGGGTATATGCCCGGAGAGGATGTGCGCATTGCCCTGGATGTGGCTGCCTCTGAGCTGTATGACAGAAAGCTGAAAAAGTATGTGTTCGAGGGGGAGAGCCGGATGCACGGCTACAAGGTGACCCGGTCGGTGGAGGAGCTGATCGACTATTATGAGGAGCTGGCCGGAGACTATCCGGTGGTGTCCATCGAGGATCCCCTGGACGAGGAGGACTGGGATGGCTGGGAGCTGCTCACCGCCCGCCTGGAGAGAGACATGCAGCTTGTGGGGGACGACCTTTTTGTGACAAATACAAAAAGGCTCCGCAAGGGGATCGACCGCGATGTGGCAAATGCCATCCTCATCAAGGTCAATCAGATCGGCACCCTCACAGAAGCCTTTGACGCCATAGAGACAGCCCGCAATGCGGGCTACAGGACTATTATTTCCCACCGATCCGGGGAGACGGAGGATTCTGTCATCGCGGATATTGCGGTCGCCTTCAACGCGGGGCAGATCAAGACAGGCGCGCCCTGCAGGGCGGAGCGCACGGCTAAATACAACCAGCTCCTGCGCATTGAGGAGAAGCTGGGGGAAGCCGCCAGGTACGGCAGCTGACCGGGAGCCCGGGGCCCGGAGCGGGCAACGCCGCCTGGGGGCCTACCAGATGCCCAGCACGTGCTGCAGGGCGAGGCTGACGGCGGTGATGCCGATCCAGCAGCAAAGCCCCAGAAGGATAGGCTTTCCGCCGGTCTTCACCAGTTTGACAATATTGGTGCCAAGACCGATGGCCGACATGGCCAGGACGATGAAGAACTTGCTCAGCTCCTTGAGAGGTGAGAAGAAGTCCGCCGGCACGCCGAGAAGGCCTGTGGCCACCGTGGTGATGACAGAGGCGATGACAAAATAAATGATAAAGAAGGGGAAGATCTTCTTCAGGCTGACAGAGCTGCCTGCGGAAGATTTTTCCTTTTTTGCGCGGCAGTATGCCAGCACCAGGGTAATGGGGATGATGGCCAGTGTCCGGGTCAGCTTGACCGTGACAGCCTTGTCCAGGGTGGCGGAGCCGAGGCCGAACATGGTGTCCCAGGTGGAGGCTGCCGCCGTCACCGAGGAGGTGTCGTTGATGGCCGTGCCGGCAAAGATGCCGAAGGCCTCCCCGCTTGTCTGGGAAAAGCCGAGAAGGTTCCCAAAGTGGGGGAAGAGGACGGCCGCCAGCACGTTGAAGAAGAAGATTACCGAGATGGCCTGGGCCACCTCCTCATCGTCCGCGTCAATGACCGGGGCAGTGGCCGCAATGGCGGAGCCCCCGCAGATAGAGGAGCCAACCCCCACGAGCGTGGAGATCTTTCCCGGAATGTGCATGACCCTGCTGAGGACAAAGGCGATGACAAGGGAGGTGGCGATGGTGCACAGGATGATGGGGAGGGACTGACGCCCGGTATCCAGGATCACGGACAGGTTCAGGCCGAAGCCGAGAAGGATGACCGCGTACTGGAGGATTTTTTTTGAGCAGTAGTTAATGCCGTCCTGGAAGGCGGACTTGTCCTTAATGAAGAGAGTGACGATCATGCCAAGGATGATGGCGATGACCGGCCCGCCGATGACGGGGAAGGCAAGCCCCGCGAACCAGGCGGGAACCGCGATGATAAGACAGAGCAGAAGCCCCTTTATGTTTTTGCTGAAAAATTCCATGATAAACCTCTTTTCTCTTTTTGATTTTTAAGAATAGATTTTTTCCTTTATCTGCCAATAAATGTAGCATGATAAAATGATAATGTAAAATTATAATAAATTATGATATAATAATATAAATTTATTATTAATGCCGCTGACAAGACCGGACAGCGAGGGAGGCCCGAGGCGGAGAAGGAGGAAGTTTCATGCTCGATTTCAGGATGGATACCTTTCTGGCGGTGTGCAGACATATGAATTTTACCAAGGCGGCCAGGGAGCTGCACATCACCCAGCCCGCTGTCACTCAGCATATCCACTTTATAGAAAAAGAATACGGGGTACAGCTCTTCTCCTTTCAGGGGAAGCGGATCAGCCTCACCCCGGAGGGCCGCCGCCTTCTGGGGGCTGTCACCACCATGAAGCACGACGACATGGCCCTGCGGAGGACGTTTGACGAGGGGAAGACGGGGAGGAGACAGCTGATCTTCGGCGTCACCATGACCATCGGGGAGTATGTGATCGGGAAGTACCTGGCCTCCTACATCCGCAGGCATCCGGAGACGAGGATACGCCTGTCCATCGCCAATACAGAGGAGCTTCTTGGCAAGCTGGACAGAGGGGAGATCGACTTTGCCCTTGTGGAAGGCTTTTTTGAGAAGAGGGACTATGATTTCCGCCTCTTCAGGCGGGAAAAGTACCTGGGAGTGTGCGCGCCTGGCTTTATCCCGCCCCGGGAGACACCTCTCAGATTCCAGGAGCTCTTTCCCGCCACTCTTATCACCAGAGAGCCGGGATCCGGGACCCGGGAGGTGCTGGAGAGGGCCCTCTCAGAGAAGGGGTGGGGGATCGGCGATTTTTCCAATGTGGTGGAGATCAGCAACATGGGAGCTATCAAGATGATGGCCCAGGGCGGAGGCGGCATCGCCTTCCTCTATGAGGCGGCGGTGCTGCGGGAGTTGGAGGAGGGCGTCCTTGTCCCGGTCTGCCTGGAGGATTTCCCTAAGTATCACGATTTTACATTTATATGGAGGAAGAACAGTCTTTTTGCCGGCCAGTACATGGAGCTGCTGGACGAGATGGAGAGGGTGCAGCTTCAGAGGGAGTAGTTGTAAAAAATTCCTTGCCATACGGACCGCCTTGTGCTAGAATAAATGTGGTTTATCCGCAGGAGGTGTTAACGGTGGAAATATTGAAAGTGGTTTTAATGATCATATTTGCTATAGACTGTATTGCGCTCACCATCATCATTCTGATGCAGGAGGGCAAGCAGGCAGGACTGGGAACGATCGGAGGCATGGCCGACACATACTGGGGTCAGAATAAAGGACGTTCCATGGAGGGAGCGCTTGTGAAATCTACCAAGTTCCTTGCCATTCTTTTTATTGTTCTGGCAGCAGTCCTGAATTTGCAGGTATTTGCGTAAAACAAAGAGAACAGATACAAAAGCGGAACACTCTTGTTTGTATAGACGGGAGTGTTCTTTTTTATTCTGCGGGAAAGTCCCTTTTGGACTTCCCGGTGGGATAAAAGCCCTCTGTGAGGGCACACTTACGGAAGAAGGGAAGTGATAGGATGGACGGGACATTTGAGAAGAGAAAAAAGATCATCTATGAATTTATCTGTGATGATTTCTATATACCCATGAAGCTGAAGGAGATGGCTTCTCTTCTCCAGGTATCAAAGGAGCAGAGAGGCGAGCTGAAGGAAGTGCTGGACAGCCTTGTGGACGAGGGAAAGATCTATGTCAGCAAAAAGGGAAAATACTGTAAGGGTGAGTCCCAGACTCTCACCGGCGTGTACCAGGCCAATCCGAGGGGATTTGGATTTGTGGCTGTGGAAGGCCGGGAGGAGGATATTTTTATCGATGAGGACGACACCGGCGGCGCGTTTCACGGAGACACGGTGGAGGTGGCCCTCACCCGGGACGGCAGCCACAGGCGGGACGGCCGCAGAGGTGACAGCCACAGACACCGGCAGGAGGGGCGCGTGGTCAGGATCCTGGAGAGGGGGACGACCACCCTGGTGGGGCTCTATGAGAAGTCGAAAAAGAAGAGCTACGGATTTGTCGTTCCGGACAACCGGCGTTTTCTGGAGGACGTGTTCATCCCGGAGGGAAAAGACGGGGGAGCCGTAGACGGCCACAAGGTAGTGGTGGAGCTGACCTCCTATGGCGGCTCCGGAAGAAAGCCGGAGGGCCGGATTGTGGAGATACTGGGGCATGTGAATGACCCTGGAGTGGATATCATGTCCATCGTGAAGGGGAGTGACCTGCCCTGCGAGTTTCCGGAGAAGGTGCTGAACCAGGCGGGCCGTGTGCCGGATCACATCAGCGAGGCGGACATGGCGGGCCGAAAGGATATAAGAGACTGGCAGATGGTGACCATAGACGGGGAGGACGCCAAGGATCTGGACGACGCTGTTTCTCTCACAAAGGAGGGAGACAGGTATGTGCTGGGCGTCCATATCGCGGATGTGGCCAACTACGTGCAGGAGGGCAGCGCCCTGGACCGGGAGGCCTTAAAGAGAGGAACAAGCGTGTACCTGGCAGACCGGGTGATCCCCATGCTGCCCCACCGGCTGTCCAACGGGATCTGCTCTCTGAACGCGGGGGAGGACCGGTTGGCCTTGAGCTGTATCATGACCATAGATGAGCGCGGGGAGGTGACAGACCACGAGATTGCTGAGACTGTGATCCGGGTAGATCACCGCATGAGCTACACAGGTGTCAGCAGGATACTGGGAGGGGAAGATCCGGAGGAGATGAAAAAATATGAGGACGTGGTTCCCATGCTCACCCGGATGGCGCAGCTCTCCGGTATACTGAGGGAGAGACGCCACAGGAGAGGATCCATTGACTTCGATTTCCCCGAAGCCAAGCTGATCCTGGATGAGAGGGGGAAGCCGGTGGAGATCAGGCCCTACGAGAGAAATGTGGCCACGCGGCTCATTGAGGATTTCATGCTGCTGGCAAACGAGACTGTGGCGGAGGAGTATTTCTGGCGGGAGGTGCCTTTCCTCTACAGAACCCACGAGGCACCGGATGAAGACAAGATAAAGACGCTGGCCACCTTTATCAACAATTTCGGCTACACAATGCACGTTGGGGAGAAGGTGCGGCCCATGGAGATACAGAAGCTCATGGGAAAAATTGAGGGCACGCCCCAGGAGGCCCTGATAAGCCGGCTGGCCCTGCGGTCTATGAAGCAGGCCAAATACACCCCGGAGAACACAGGGCACTTCGGCCTGGCGGCCAAGTACTACACCCATTTTACCTCCCCCATCCGGCGGTATCCGGATCTGCAGATCCATCGGATCATCAAGGACGACCTGCGCCGGCGCCTGAATGAGAAGAAGGCGGAGCACTACGAGAAGATCCTGCCCGAGGTGGCAAGGCAGGCCAGCCAGACCGAGCGCCGGGCAGAAGGAGCGGAACGGGAGACGGTGAAGCTGAAAAAGGCGGAATATATGTCGCAGCACATCGGCCAGGAGTTTGAGGGAGTGGTCTCCAGTATCACCAAATGGGGGATGTACGTGGAGCTCCCCAACACAGTGGAGGGCCTGGTGCATGTGGCATCTATGAGCGATGACCACTATGAGTACTACGAGGACAGATACGAGATGATCGGCAGCCATACAGGACGGGCCTACAAGCTGGGGCAGAGGCTCCGGGTGCGGGTGACCGGGGCAGACCGGCTGCAGAGAACCATAGATTTTGAGATCGTGAAGGAAGGAGAGTCGCGGGATGGCGAAGAAGAAGACAGACGGGAAGCTGATTGCCAACAATAAGAAGGCATATCACGACTATTTTATACTGGACACCTACGAGGCCGGCATCTCCCTGGCAGGGACGGAGGTCAAGTCCCTGCGCATGGGAAAATGCAGCATCAAGGAGTCGTTTATCCGCATTGAGAACGGGGAGGTCTGGATCTACGGCATGCACATCAGCCCCTATGAGAAGGGGAACATTTTCAACAAGGATCCCCTGCGGGTGCGCAAGCTCCTTCTCCACAAGTCGGAGATTAACAAGATGACAGGAAAAATGAAGGAGAAGGGTATTGCAATCGTGCCACTGAAGGTTTATTTTAAAGGCAGCCTTGTAAAGGTGGAGATTGGCCTCGCAAGGGGCAAGAAGCTCTACGACAAGCGGCAGGACATCGCCAAAAAGGATCAGAAGAGAGAGGCGGAACGGGAATTTAAGGTAAGAAACTTCGGATAGAGGAGGAAATAGTATGGTACCTGTGAGTAAGGAGGAGCTTAGAAAAATGGTCTCCCAGACGACTATCGAGACCTATGAGGAGCTGACGCCTCAGCTCATTTCGCTCATCCAGGAGACAAACGCGAAGACAGAGCTGACGGAAAGTCAGAGGCAGGACGAGATATCCCTTCACATGATGGGGTACATTAAGTCCTGCACAAATGAGATCATCATAGAAGTCCTTGCAGAGATACTGGGCCTGGAGGACGAGAAAAATCCAGTGCACATGGGAGGAAAGTAAGATGGCATATTGTGTGAAGTGCGGAGCAAAGGTGGACGACGGGATCCGTTTCTGTCCCTACTGCGGGGCTGAGATCCCTCTTGGCCAGGGCCAGTACGACCAGCAGAGTCAGGACCAGGGCTGGCAGGGACAGTACAGTCAGCAGGGGCCGTATGACCAGTCAGGGGAGGGGTATTTTCATCCGGAGGACGTGAGAGCGAACAAGGTGATGGCAGTCCTGTCCTACATAGGCATTCTGGTACTCATCCCTCTCCTTGCGGGAAACAAAAGCTCAGAATATCTGAGACACCACATCAATCAGGGACTTGCAATCTGGATCGGGAGCATCCTGGCGGACATACTGTCCGGAGAGGGCTTCCTGGGCTTTGCGCTCTTCTCCTCCTTCTGGCCCCTTGATCTGGTGGGTGATATTCTGAGTCTTGTGTTCCTTATTCTGATGATTGTGGGAATTGTGGACGCCTGCCGGGGTGTGAGAAGAGAGCTGCCTGTTGTGAGAGCTTTCAAAATACTTTAAAAGAGACGTGAATTCACAAATTTAACTTGATAAAGTGCTAAAGCGGTTGTATAATAAATCATATGGTAAATGAGAGGGAAGATATATGATTTCTAAAAGGATACAGGAAGTGGAGCCGTCCAGGACGGTAGAGCTGACAAACCGCATAGCTGCAATGAAGAGGGAGGGAATCCCTGTAATCGGGCTCAATGTAGGTGAGCCCGATTTTGATACTCCGGCCCATATCTGCCGGGCGGCAGAGAAGGCCATCGAGGAAGGATTTACGAGGTATACGCCGGTTATGGGTGTGCCGGAGCTAAGAGAGGCCATAGCGTCCAAGCTTGTGGAGGAAAATAGGGCAGATTATGCGCCGGATGAGATTACCCTGGGCCCGGGGGCCAAACAGTGCATCTATGCGGCGCTCCTGGCCCTCTGCGATCCGGGGGACGAGGTGATCATCCCCTGTCCCTGCTGGGTCAGCTACACTGAGATGGTGCGCATGGCCGGGGGAGTGCCGGTGACTGTGCGGACGGCGGAGGATTTCAGCCTTGACCTTACCAGTATTGCGCAGGCGGTGACGGATCGGACAAAGGCGGTGATCATCAACACGCCCAACAATCCAACCGGCGCTGTGTACAGCCGGGAGAGCCTGGAGGAGCTGGCGCTTCTTGCGCAGAGACATGATTTTTATATCATATCGGACGAGGTCTACGAGTCTATGGTGTACGATGGGCGGGAGCATGTGAGCGTAAGTTCCCTCTCCGGAGACGCCAGACGGAGGACTGTGCTCATCAACAGCTTTTCAAAAACTTACGCCATGACAGGGTGGAGGCTTGGCTACCTGGCGGCGGACCGGGAGGTCGTAAAGGCGGTCAATGTGGTTCAGAGCCAGATGATCTCCTCTGTCAATTCCATTTCCCAGAAGGCCGGGATCGCGGCGTTGCAGGGCAGCCAGGACTGCGTCAGAGCCATGGCGGCGGAGTACGACAGGCGCCGCTGCTTTCTCCATGAGCGACTGTGCGGCATAGAGGGCATCCGATGCCGGAAGGGGAAGGGGGCCTTCTACCTCCTGCCGGATGTGACAGATTATTTGGGCCGGGAATATAATGGAAAGAGGATAGAGGACGATCTGGCCCTTGCGGAATTCCTCCTGGACAAAGCCCGGGTGGCGGTGGTGCCGGGCAGCTCGTTCCTGGCGCCGGGGCACCTTCGGATCACCTATGCGGCTTCCATGGAGACGCTGGAGAAGGCGGCGGACGCCATGGAGAAGGCCCTGCGGCTGCTTTAGGAAAAGACAGGAAAAGACGTTTGCGGGAAAGCCTTGACAGGGCCGGAGCCAGTTACTATAATAAATGAGACAACAAAAAACGTCTGCGGCCAGACAGCGCGGGCTTGTACTGGTTTCGACGGGGGTTTGGAAGTTGGAGAAGCCATCCGTAGCGGGACACTACGATAAAAGTTCCAATTAAATATAAACGCAGACAATAGAGAATTAGCGTACGCTGCCTAATTTTGGCGGCAGTCGGCCTTAGGTCATCCGCTGCTTAAGATCCCGGCTTCAACAAGGCGGAGCACTTCGTCCTCAAAGCTTTGAGGGGATGGAAGACTTTATGAAGCTACTGAAACCGGAAGCCTGTCATTAGGCGGCCGGCAGAGGGAATGTCAAACTAATGACTGTGATGGGAGATGCTCTGATGGAAAGGCTTTCGGACGCGGGTTCGATTCCCGCCAGGTCCATTTTGGAAGCAAAGGGAAATGCTTGGTATGCAGGCGTTTCCCTTTTTGTTTTATTGATACAATGTTCCCGGAAGTGGAGACTGTTTGATAGATATTTTAAAAAGAGGGTGCCCCTCAAGTCAATACATGACTTTTGGACACCCTCTCTCATTTCAGCGGAGACGGAGGGATTCGAACCCTCGTACCGGCGATAAAACCGATAAACTGATTTCGAGTCAGCCCCGTTACGGCCACTTCGGTACGTCTCCAGAAAAATGCTGTCTCTCTGAAAGGCGATAAACAGCACAAATTATTATAGCATGTTCCGGAAAATTCGGAAAGGAAAAATTTGAAAAGATTTTATTTTGATTTCTTCCGGCGGCCAAAGAGTCCTCTTTTTCCCTCGCGCTCTTCCCTGCCGATAGCCAGAAGCTCGTCGTAGGCCCGGCGCATCTCTGTCTCCCGCTTCTCGCGGACAGACTTTGGGGGAATATTGGCGTATTTTGGATAGTGCTCCTCCTCTTCCTCGCGAACCTGCGGTGCCTTCTGCTCCGGAAGGCGGTACTTCTTACGGCAGGTATCGCAGAGACCAAATCTGGGATCCTTTCTGCTTATTCTCAGTTCGTTTCCACATCTGGGACAGTTCATGGTTGTCCTCCTCCTCATCCGATCTTGGGCACGGCGCACGCTGCCGCGCTGTGCGGCAGGACTGAAAATTCCTGCCAGTAGCTCATTATACCATATTTCTGAAAAAATTTCACAAAAGAAACATAGAATACTGCTATAATAGTGTAAAATGTAAGCGGCAGGAGGTATGCTTTGATGGAAAAGATGAAAATACTGGTGGTCGACGACGAGAGCCGCATGCGCAAGCTGGTGCGGGATTTCCTGGAGCGGGAGGGCTTTCAGGTACTTGAGGCCGGAGATGGCATGGAGGCCATGGATATATTTTATGAGAACAAAGACATCGCGCTCATGATCCTGGACGTCATGATGCCCAAGATGGACGGATGGCAGGTGTGCCGGGAGGTCCGCCAGTCCTCCAAGGTACCCATCATCATGCTGACGGCCAGGGGAGAGGAGAGAGATGAGCTCCAGGGCTTCAGCCTGGGAGTGGACGAATATATATCGAAGCCCTTCAGCCCCAAGATCCTTGTGGCCAGGGTGGAGGCCATCCTGAGGAGGACCCGGGACGCCCAGGCCCAGGAGACGCTGGAGGCCGGCGGCATTGAGCTGGACAAGACGGCCCACATCGTGAAGCTGGACGGTGAGCCGGTGGAGCTCAGCTACAAGGAATTTGAGCTGCTCACATATTTTATGGAAAACCAAGGGGTGGCTCTCTCCCGGGAGAAGATCCTGAACAATGTGTGGAACTACGATTATTTTGGCGATGCCCGGACCATCGATACCCATGTGAAGAAGCTGCGCAGTAAGCTGGGAGACAAGGGAAACTACATCAAGACTGTCTGGGGCATGGGATATAAATTTGAGGTGGCGTAGATGAAACATTCAATACGCAGGCAGATGATCGCTGTGTTTGTGGGGCTGATCGTCTGTATGCTGGTCATCCTTCTGCTCCTGGTGGGCTCCGGTCTGGAGCCCTATTATATACGGGAAAAGAAGGATAATTTTACCGAGCTGTACAATGAGATTGACCAGATTACTCAGAACGGCGAGATGACGGAGGATGAGATCAGTCAGATCAATCGCACGGCAGAGCGGTACAATTTTTACTATATTGTGTGGAATTTTTCCAATGAGTCCGGCTTTTCCAATCTTCACGACAGCCAGATGCTGCTGATGCAGCTGGCCGGCGTCCTCTTCAACAAGATCGACAGCCAGGTCATGGAGAGAAACGACAATTACCAGGTGGTGGAGTTCCGGGACAGCGCCCAGCAGGTGGATTACCTGGCCCTGTGGGGGACGGTGGGAGACTCCTACAACATTTTCATCCGCAGTCCCCTGGAGAGTATCCAGGAGACCATGGTTCTCTTTTACCGTTTCCTCATTATCGTGGGACTTGGGATCATTGCGGGTGGCATCCTGTTTGTCTGGTATTTTTCCAGAAGGCTCACAGAGCCTCTGCGGGAGCTGGCTGTCCTGTCGGTCAGGATGGCGGACCTGGACTTTGAAGCCAAGTACACAAGCGGCGGAGGGGGTGAGATCGGCGTCCTCGGGGAGAATTTCAACACCATGTCCGAGAAGCTGGAGATGACTATTTCTGAGCTGAAGAACGCCAATTTCCGCCTGCAGCAGGACATCGAGCAGAAGGAAAAGATCGAGAAGATGCGCACCGATTTCATGGGAAATGTGTCCCACGAGCTGAAGACTCCCATCGCCCTCATCCAGGGCTATGCGGAGGGGCTGAAGGAGGGGGTCAGCGACGACCCGGAGAGCAGGGAGTTCTACTGTGACGTCATTATGGACGAGGCTGCCAAGATGAACCAGATGGTGAAAAATCTCATGACTCTCAACCAGCTTGAATTCGGAGATGAAAATGTGGAGTTCCAGAGGTTTGACCTGACTGAGCTGATCCGGGGGGTTCTCCAGAGCATGGAGATCATGGCCCAGCAGAAGGAGGCCAAAGTCCAGTTCCGGCAGAAGGATCCGGTCTATGTGTGGGCAGATGAGTTCAAGGCGGAGCAGGTGGTGAGAAACTATGTGAGCAACGCTTTCAACCATCTGGACGGAGACCGGGTGGTGGATGTGAAGATCATTCCCTCCGGCGATAAGGTACGAGTCACTGTATTCAACACAGGCATCCCCATACCGGAGGAGGATGTGCCCCATATCTGGGAGAAATTTTACAAGGTGGACAAGGCCCACACGAGAGAGTACGGGGGCAACGGCATCGGCCTATCCATTGTGAAGGCCATCATGGACTCCTTCCACCAGGAATACGGCGTCAAAAACTATGATAACGGCGTGGAATTCTGGTTTGAGCTGGATGTGAAATAGAAAATATGGTAGACTAAAATTGCATGTACACTGTGACACAGACAGAAAGGAACCGGGAGGACAGATGATAGCGATTATTGATTACGATGCGGGAAATATAAAAAGTGTGGAGAAAGCCATGCGCTACCTGGGGCAGGATGTGGAGATCACCAGGGACCGGGAGCGGATCCTGGCAGCGGACAAGGTGATCCTGCCTGGGGTGGGCGCCTTTGGCGACGCCATGGAGAAGATACGGCAGTACGGCCTGGAGGAGGTGATCCGCCAGGTGGTGGACAGGGGGACGCCCTTCCTTGGCATCTGCCTGGGGCTGCAGCTCCTCTTTGAGGAGAGCGAGGAGAGCCCCGGCGCGAAGGGGCTCGGCATACTGAAGGGAAAGATCCGCAGGATCCCCGGAGGAGAGGGCCTTAAGATACCCCATATGGGATGGAACACCCTGGAGCTCTCAGGGGATGGCCGGCTGTTTAGGGGCGTGCCGGAAGAGCCCTTTGTGTATTTCGTGCACTCCTATTACCTGGAGGCGCAGGAGGAGGAGATCGTGAAGGCAGTCACCTGGTACGGCGCCAAAATTCACGCCTCGGTGGAGAAGGAAAACGTGTTTGCCTGTCAGTTCCACCCCGAAAAGAGCAGCTCCACAGGGCTTCTCATGCTGAAGAATTTTGTAGAACTATAGACGGAGGTACATAAAGATGCATACGAAACGGATCATTCCCTGTCTGGACGTGAACGGCGGAAGGGTAGTGAAGGGTGTGAATTTTGTGGATCTCAGAGATGCGGGAGATCCGGTGGAGATTGGAAAGGCATATGACGAGGCAGGCGCGGACGAGCTGGTGTTCCTGGATATTACGGCATCCTCTGATGCCAGAGCCACTGTGGTGGACATGGTCCGCAGGGTGGCGGAGACTGTGTTTATCCCCTTTACGGTGGGGGGAGGCATCCGCACGGTGGAGGATTTCCGCGCGCTCCTCCGGGAGGGAGCGGACAAGATCTCCATCAATTCCTCCGCCATCCAGACTCCGGAGCTCATCAGCGCGGCGGCGGACAAGTTCGGGAGCCAGTGCGTGGTGGTGGCGATTGACGCCAAGAGGCGTCCTGACGGGACAGGGTGGAACATCTATAAAAACGGCGGTCGGATCGACGTGGGAATCGACGCCCTGGAGTGGGCGGCAAAGGTGGAGAAGCTGGGAGCCGGGGAGATCCTTCTCACCAGTATGGAC
The DNA here is from genome assembly GCF_016900595.1 of Faecalicatena fissicatena. Lineage (NCBI taxonomy): Bacteria > Bacillati > Bacillota > Clostridia > Lachnospirales > Lachnospiraceae > Faecalicatena > Faecalicatena fissicatena. Next base: position 42,207 of record NZ_JACLYY010000015.1, on the reverse strand, counting down.
TGCGACGGCACTAAGGCGGGCTACGACCTGGAGCTGACAAGGGCTGTGGCGGACGCAGTGTCCATTCCCGTTATCGCCTCCGGGGGTGCCGGGAAGCTGGAGCACTTTAAAGAAGCCCTGACCGTGGGCGGCGCGGACGCGGCCCTGGCTGCTTCTCTATTCCACTATAAGGAGCTGGAGATACGGGAGGTGAAGGAGTACCTCAGAGGCGAGGGGATTCCTGTGCGCCTGTGATGTGACCACAAAAGAAAAAGGAGATAGAATGAACCATGGCAGCGATTTCCAATGACTGGCTGGAGGCTCTCCAGGGAGAGTTTAAAAAGCCCTATTACAGACAACTGTTCGAGACGGTGAAAAAGGAGTACGCGACCCATCAGGTCTTCCCGCCCTCGGACGATATTTTCAACGCCTTTCACCTGACGCCCCTAAAGGACGTGAAGGTGGTCATACTGGGGCAGGATCCCTACCACAATGTAGGCCAGGCCCATGGTCTGTGCTTCTCGGTCAGGAGGGGAGTGGCCATTCCGCCCTCCCTTGTGAATATCTACCAGGAGCTCCACGATGACCTGGGCTGCACCATACCGAACCACGGCTGTCTGGAAAAATGGGCCCGGCAGGGCGTGCTGATGCTCAATACAGTCCTGACAGTCCGGGCCCACCAGGCCAACTCCCACAGGGGGATCGGCTGGGAGGAGTTCACAGATGCGGCCATTCAGGCCCTGGACGAGCAGGACCGGCCTATTGTGTTTATCCTGTGGGGAGCGCCGGCCCAGAGGAAGAAGGCCATGCTCCACAATCCGAAGCATCTCATACTGGAGGCGCCTCATCCCAGCCCCCTGTCCGCGTTCAGAGGGTTCTTTGGCAGCAGGCCCTTCAGCAAGACAAACGCGTTCCTCGAGGCGCACGGCGTGGAGCCGATTGACTGGCAGATTGAGTAGGAATTGATCAGGGGGAAAGCTTATGAGAGATACATATGATCTTGTGATCGTGGGCGCGGGCCCAGGCGGCTACGTGGCGGCCAGGAAGGCGGCAGGGATGGGAATGTCGGTAGCTCTCATCGACAGGGGGCCTGTGGGCGGCACCTGCGTCAATCGGGGCTGTATCCCGGCCAAGGCCCTTCTCCACGCGTCTACTCTGTACAGGGAGATGAAGAGCTGCGAGAGGTTTGGGCTTCACGCCGAGGAAGTTTCCTTTGATCTTCAGGAGATCTACAGCTATAAGGATGAGGCTGCGGATCGGATGCGCGGGGAGCTGGAGGAGGAGTTTTGCCGGCTTGGAGTGGATCTGATCCGGGGCAGTGCGGTGATCTGCCGGGACCGGATGGTGCGCGTGACAGATGAAGACGGGAGCGTGTCCGTGTGCCAGGGGAAAAATATTCTGGTGGCCGCGGGGGCGAAGGCCAATCTGGCGGACATCCCGGGCGTGGAGCTGCCCGGCGTCATGACAAGCGAGGAGCTTCTTACCGCGGACGCCCACAGGTACGACCGGATGCTGATTCTGGGAGGCGGCGTCATAGGTCTGGAGCTGGCCACTGTCTTTCAGTCCCTTGGCACGGAGGTGACGGTGGTGGAAATATCAGATCGCCTTCTACCCAATATGGACCAGGAGTTTTCTGACGCCCTGGAGCGCATCCTGACAGGCAGAGGGATCCGCATCTGTAAGGAGAGCATCCTGGAGCGGATCGAACAGGGAAAAGAGGGGGACAGCGGCCGTCTTGTGTGCCGGTTTGTCTGTGATGGAAAGAACAATAAAGAGGCAGTGGACGCAGTGCTTGTCTCCGTGGGACGCAGCCCCGCCACAGAGGGGCTGTTTGAGAGGGATGTGCCTGTGAAGCTGGAGAGAGGGCGCATCATCGTGGACGATTTCTTCCGGACGAATATTCCGGGAGTCTACGCGGTGGGCGATGTGACAGGCGGCATACAGCTGGCCCATGTGGCTTCTGCCCAGGCTGCTTACGTGGTGGAGCGGATGAACGGAAGAAAGCCCTCTGTCATCATCTCCATGGTGCCAGGAGGACTTTTTACTCCTGTCTCTATCATCCCAAGCTGCATTTACACAGATCCGGAGATCGCCTCCGTGGGGCTTACGGAGGAGGAGGCCCGGAAAAAAGGTGTGCCGGTGCGGTGCGGCAGGTATGTGATGCGGGAGAACGGACAGTCCATCATCTCTGGTGAGGAGGAGGGCTTTATCAAGGTGCTGTTCGCCCCGGACAGCGATGAACTGCTGGGGGCCCAGCTCATGTGCCCCAGGGCTACGGACATGATCGGGGAGATGGCCACAGCTCTGGCCAATGGACTGACCTCCACCCAGCTTCTCTATGCCATGAGGGCCCATCCCACCTTCAACGAGGCCATCTCCTGTGCGGTGGAGGACAGCAGGAAGGATTTTCCGGCATAAAGATCCGTGTGAAAAAGAGAGCTTCGGCTCTCTTTTTTCTATATTGAAAAATTTTATCGGCTAACCTATTGACATGCGTACGGTTCTGTGATTATATTAAAGCATGAACATATGAACAATCATTCATATATAAACCTATGCAGGGAGGAATTGCTATGCTTGCTGAAAAAAGAGAACTGGAGCATGACCACGAGCATGAGGCCTGCGGCTGCGGCCACGAGCATCATCACGGCCACGAGGCCTGCGGCTGTGGCCACGAGCACCATCACGAACACGAGTCCGATGGCCACGAGCATCACCATGAGGAGATACACCACACGGGCCGGGAATTTGACAATATATCCGCCGGCGTAGAACAGAGAGTCTACATTCTGGAAGGACTTGAATGCGCCAACTGCGCGGCCAAGATGGAGAGACAGATCCGGGAGCTGCCGGGCGTGGAGATGGCTACCATCACCTTTGCCACAAAGCAGCTCCGGGTGGCGGCGAGTCACCAGGAGGAGCTTCTGCCCAAATTCCGGGAGATCTGCGCCTCCATAGAGGAGCAGGTGACAGTCACTCCCAGGGAGGAGATACAGCCATCCGGGAAGGCGCAGAAGAAGAGTATTTTCCAGGAAAACAGAAAGGAAATCCTTATCATTGCGGTGGGAGCAGCCCTTTTTGCCGCAGGGGAGATTGCAGAGCATATGGGGGCGGCGCCTCTGTGGCCCTCCGTGGGCTATGTCATCGCCTACGTGCTGCTGGGCTGGGAGATCGTCTGGACTGCTCTCAGGAACCTGGGGAAGGGCCATGTGTTTGACGAGAACTTCCTCATGAGCGTAGCTACCCTGGCCGCCTTTGCCATCGGAGACTTTGCGGAGGCAGTAGGCGTTATGCTGTTCTACAGAGTGGGAGAGCTCTTTGAGGACGTGGCTGTGGCGAGGAGCCGCTCCCAGATTATGGAGGCCGTGGATATGCGGCCCGAGGTAGTGGGACGCCTGGAAGGCGGGGAAGTGCATGAGATTCCGGCAAAGGACGCAGCGGTGGGAGACATCCTCCTTGTGCGCCCGGGAGACCGCATCCCTCTGGACGGCATTGTGACCGAGGGGGAGAGCCGGATCGACACCTCCCCGGTGACGGGAGAGCCGGTCCCTGTGACCGTGCGCAGAGGCTCCAGGCTCATGTCTGGCTGTGTCAACGAGCAGGGAGTGCTGCAGATGGAGGTGGAGAAGCCCCTCTCCGAGTCCATGGTGACCAAGATACTGGACTCCGTGGAAAACGCCGCCGCCAGCAAGCCGAAGCTGGACCGGTTCATCACAAGATTTGCCAGGATCTACACCCCCATCGTGGTGCTGGCTGCTGTGGCCACGGCCATCATTCCGTCCCTCATAACCGGAAACTGGCGGGAGTGGATCTACACGGCCATCACCTTCCTTGTCATCAGCTGCCCCTGTGCCCTTGTGCTGAGTGTGCCCCTGGCCTTCTTCTCTGGCATCGGCGCGGGCTCCAGGGAGGGCATCCTCTTTAAGGGCGGCATTGCCATCGAAGCGCTGAAAAATATAAAGGCCGTTGTGATGGATAAGACCGGCACCATCACCAAGGGGGAATTCCAGGTGCAGAGCGTGATTCCCTTTGGAAGAGAGAGCATGGACGCGCTCCTTGAGATGGCAGCCCGGTGCGAGCTGGGATCCACACATCCCATCGGGACCAGCATTGTGGAGGCTGCCAGGGAGAAGGGCATGACCCTGGAGCGGCCGGAAAAGGTGGAGGAGATCTCCGGAAAGGGGATCCACGCCGTCACACAGAGGGGAGAAGTCCTCTGCGGGAACAGGGCCCTCATGGACATGTTCCACGTCAAGATGGACCGGTACGAGAGCGGCCAGTATGGCACGGAGGTGCTCCTTGCTCTTGACGGGAAGCTGGCGGGCTGTATCGTTATCGCGGACTCTCTGAAAAAGGAGGCAAAGGAAGCCATTGCCATTATGAAAAAGCAGGGCCTTGTGACTGCCATGTTTACTGGGGACGGACAGGAGAGCGCCCGGGCGGTGGCAGGTGAGGCGGGCATCGACAGGGTATTTGCCCAGCTCCTTCCCCAGGATAAGCTGACCCATCTGCAGGAGATGCGCAGGGAGAACGGGGCGGTCATGTTTGTGGGAGACGGCATCAACGACGCCCCTGTGCTGGCCGGAGCGGACGTGGGGGCGGCCATGGGAAGCGGCGCCGACGCGGCCATAGAGGCGGCGGATGTGGTCTTTATGACCTCCCAGGTGACCGCGGTTCCTGAGTCCATTGCCATTGCCAGGAGAACCGGGCGGATCGCTATGCAGAACGTAGTCTTTGCACTGGCTGTGAAGGCGCTTGTCATGATCCTTGGCTTCGCGGGCATGGCAAACATGTGGATGGCTGTGTTCGCGGACACGGGAGTGGCCATGCTCTGCGTGCTGAACTCCATCCGGGCCCTGTACGGGAAAACCGTGTTACAAAAGTATTAAGTTTCCCCGATTTTCCGGGAAAAGGTTGAAATGCCGGGCTTGTTTTGGCATAATTAACAGATGAACTGATATTCATATGAACAAGTCCGGCAGAACGCTGACTTCAGAAAGGGTGACTGACGATGAAAAAGACAGAGGCAGAATGCTGCGACGTGGTGGCGGCTCATACAGATATCATCCGGGAAGTGCGCGGCAGGATGCCTGGGGAGGAGACGATCCGGGAGCTCGCGGATTTCTACAAGGTGTTCGGAGACGCCACCCGCATCCGTATCCTCTGCGCCCTTCTGCAGGCTGAAGTGTGCGTCTGCGATCTGGCGGAGCTGCTGGGCATGAGCCAGTCGGCCATCTCCCATCAGCTCCGGGTCCTGAAGCAGATGAAGCTGGTGAAGAACAGAAGAGAGGGAAAGACTGTCTTCTATTCGCTGGCCGACGGCCATATCCAGACCATTATCAGCCAGGGCATGGAGCATATCAGCGAATAAAGTCTAAGGAAAACAAGAGGGGCAGAAGCGATGGCGAAGGAAATCAAGATACAGGCAGGTACACTGGCGGCGGGCGCGGCTTTGTTTATTGCCGCCGTCATTTGGTCGGGGCGGGCGATGCTGGAAAACGAGGTGCGCTTTGCCCTGTTTCTTGCTGTGTATCTTGTCGTCGCGTTTCACTCCTTTTACAGTATCAGCAGCAGCCTTGCCCGGAAAAAGCTGGAGAAAGAACATCTGCTCATGGTGATCGCCACAGTGGGAGCCCTGGCAGTGGGACACTACGCGGAGGCTGTGGCCGCCATGCTTCTGTTTCAGATCGGCTGTATCCTTGAGGCCGTGTCTGTGGACAGGACAAAGAGGACCATTGAGAAATTCATCGATATACGCCCTGCCTATGCCACAAGGAAAGAGGAGGACGGCGAGGTGCAGGTGGAGCCCTCCCAGCTGGAGCTGGGGGATGTGATCATCATCAAGCCAGGCGAGCGGGTGCCGGTGGACGCTGTAATCCTAAACGGAAATACCAGCCTTGACACAAAGGCCCTGACCGGCGAGGCCATGCCCGACAGTGTGGGCCCCGGCAGCCGGATCTACAGCGGCAGCATCAATATGACCGGCGTGGTGGAGGCCCAGGTGAAGAAGCTCTACAAGGACTCCACCGTGTCCCGGATCATGGAGCTGGTGGAGGGAGCCCAGCAGCAGAAGGCGGACAGCGAAGGCTTTGTGAGAAAATTTACCCGGATCTACACGCCTGTGGCGGTGCTGGCGGCTCTCCTTATCATGGTCTGTCCGCCTCTCTTTATCACAGGGAGCGGCTGGGAGACCTGGATCTACCGGGGGATGATCGTGCTCATCGCCGCCTGCCCAACGGGACTGATCCTGTCCGTGCCCATCGCCTTCCTGGGGGGGATCGCCTCGGCGGCCCGCCAGGGCATCGTGGTAAAGGGCGGCAACTATCTGGAGATGCTGGCGAAGGTAGATACATTTGTTTTTGATAAAACGGGTACACTGACAGAGGGAACCTTTACTGTGACCCGGGTGCGCCCGGAGGGGCTCACGAAGGAGGAGCTGCTGGAGATCACGGCTCACGTGGAGAGCTATTCCAACCACCCCATCGCCCAGTCCCTCATGAGCGCCTACGGCGGCACGTACGATCCGGAGAGGGTGACGGATGTGGAGGAGATGCCCGGCTATGGGATCAGCGCCAGCTACAACGGCAGCAGGGTACATATCGGAAATCTCCGGATGATGGAGGAGCAGGGCCTTGCGGTGGAGCAGGTGAAGACCATCGGGACGGTCATCTACGTGGCCCGGGAGGACCAGTATGCCGGATATATTGTCATCGAGGACCGGATCCGGGACAATGCCAGATGGACCATGAAGATGCTGCGGGAGAGGTACAATGCGGTTCTTGTCATGCTCACAGGAGACAGCCGTGCCGCCGGAAATGCGGTGGCAAAGGAGCTGCAGCTGGACTACACCTACACGGAGCTGATGCCGGAGGATAAGCTGGAGCAGATGGAGGAATTCATGCAGTACCAGTACGAGGCAGAGAGAGTGGCCTGTGTGGGAGACGGAATCAATGACGCCCCTGTGCTTGCCAGAGCGGATGTGGGTATCGCCATGGGCGCCCTTGGGTCGGACGCAGCCATAGAGGCGGCGGACATTGTCCTTCTGGAGGACGAGCTGCCCAAGGTGGTGGACGCGGTTCGGATTGCCAGGGAGACGGTCCGGGTGGTGAGCCAGAATATCAACTTTGCGCTGATTATGAAATTTGTCGTCCTTCTCCTTGCGGCGGCGGGCTATATCACCATGTGGGAGTCTGTGTTTACGGATGTGGGGGTTATGATCATCTCCATCATCAATGCGGCGGGAGTTGTGAAATATTCAGTATAACATGCAGGAGAGTATAGACGAAGGGAGCTTGAAGATGAAAAGACAGGCAGGAAAATGTGCGGCGGTTCTTCTGGCCGCCCTGATGCTGACGGGCTGTGGCTCCAACCTTCTGGAGGATGGAACTTCCCTCCTGGAGGAAGGAAATTATGAGGAGGCGGCCGCTGCATTTCAGGAGGCTGTGGACGAGGACAGCCAGGATGCGGAGGGCTGGAGAGGCCTTGGCCTTGCAAGGTGGGAGCAGAAGGACTACGAGGGGGCCCTGGAGGCCTTTCAGTCTGTGCTGGACAACGGGGGAGATAAGACCGGGGAGCTCTACAATCTCATGGGGTGCTGCGCCATGCAGCTGGACAATCCCACGGAGGCCCTGAACTATTTCCGGCTGGGCATGGAGGCCGAGGATGTCAGCGATGAGATGATGCAGGAGATGCGCTTCAACGAGATCGCGGCCTACGAGCAGTCCGGGGACATGGAGAGCGCAAAGTCCAAGCTGAAGGACTACACAGCCGACTACCCGGATGACGAGAAGGCGGCAAAAGAGGCGGAATTTCTTGAGACCAGATAAGGAGTCCTGTGTATATGTATGAGACAGCGGAGAAAAAAGAGCGGGTCATCCTGGTGGGCGTGAGCCTGACAGACAGCGACGATGCGGAGCAGTCCCTTGATGAGCTGGAGGAGCTGGCCCGCACGGCGGGAGCCCTCTGTGTGGGGCGTATCCTGCAGAAGAGGGAGCAGATGCACCCGGCCACCTACCTTGGAAGAGGGAAGACGGAGGAGCTGAAGGAACTTATCTGGGAGACCCAGGCCGACGGCATCATCTGCGACGATGAGCTGTCGCCGGCCCAGATCGGCAATCTGAAGGATGAGCTGGATGTGAAGATCATGGACAGGACTCTTCTCATCCTGGACATCTTTGCGGCCAGAGCCTCCACCAGCGAGGGAAAGATCCAGGTGGAGCTGGCTCAGCTCAGGTACAGACAGTCCAGACTCACCGGCCTTGGCACCTCTCTGTCCAGGCTGGGAGGGGGCATCGGTACGAGAGGACCCGGGGAGAAGAAGCTGGAGATGGACCGACGCCTCATCAAGGGGCGGATCTCCCAGCTCACAAAGGAGCTGAAGGAGGTAAAGAGGCACCGGCAGCTCACAAGGGAATCCCGCGCCAGGAGCCGGATCCCGGTGATCGCCATTGTGGGCTACACCAACGCAGGGAAGTCCACCCTCTTAAATTATCTCACCGGCGCTGGCATCCTGGCGGAGGACAAGCTCTTTGCCACTCTGGATCCGACCACCAGAAATCTGAAGCTGCCGGGGGGCCAGGAGGTGCTCCTGACAGACACGGTGGGCTTTATCCGCAAGCTGCCCCACCACCTCATCGAGGCCTTTAAAAGTACCCTGGAGGAGGCGAAGTACGCGGACCTTCTCCTCCACGTGGTGGACGCGTCCAATCCCCAGACGGATCAGCAGATGCATGTAGTCTATGAGACATTGAGAGAGCTGGAGGCGTCGGATAAGCCGGTGATCACGGCCTTCAACAAAAGGGACAGGTTTGAGGGGGAGTACGCGCCCAGAGATTTTCAGGCGGAGAGGACAGCCTTCATCTCGGCAAAAACGGGAGAGGGCGTGGATGCGCTCCTCTCCTGTGTGGAGGATGTGCTGCGGGAGCAGAAGGTGGAGATCGAGCAGATTTACCCCTACAGCGATGCGGGGAAAATACAGCTCATCCGAAAATACGGGGAGCTGGAAAAGGAAGAGTACACCCAGGATGGAATCTATGTCAGGGCCTATGTGCCTGTGGATGTCTACGGGAAGCTCACCCATGATCCGTCAGGAGGAAAATAGTATGGCATTGAAATTTATTTTTGGGGGTTCCGGTTCCGGGAAGTCCCATTATCTATATGAGAGGATCATAAAGGAGGCCGGGGAAAATCCCGGCCTTTCCTATCTGGTCCTTGTGCCGGAGCAGTTTACCATGCAGACTCAGAAGGATCTTGTGATGATGAGCCCCGCGAAGGGGATCATGAACATCGATGTCCTCAGCTTTGTGCGCCTGGCTCACCGGATCTTTGAGGAGACGGGGAAGGGGGGATTCCCCGTGCTGGACGACGAGGGAAAGAACCTGGTGCTGAGAAAGATCGGCGGAGATCTGGAAGGGAAGCTGACGGTGCTGAAGGGCAATATGCGCAGGCTGGGTTATGTCAGCGAAGTGAAGTCCGTCCTCTCCGAGTTCATGCAGTACGACGTGGGGGAGGAGCAGCTGGACCAGGTCATAGCAGGAGAGCAGGAGGGCTCCTACCTGTCCTTTAAGCTGCAGGATTTAAAGCGCCTCTACCGAAGCTTCCAGGACTATATGAAGGAGAGGTACACCACCAAGGAGGAGCTGCTGGATGTGCTGGCAAAGGTGGCGGCGGAGTCTGCCCTTCTAAGGAAGAGCACAGTGGTGCTGGACGGCTACACCGGGTTCACGCCGGTCCAGAACCGCCTGCTGGGAGAGCTTATGACGATCTGCCGGGACGTGGTGGTCACGGTGACTATCGACGAGAGGGAAAATCCCTACGCCTGCGAGCACCCCTATCAGCTCTTTGCCATGAGCAAGAAGACCGTCGCCTCCCTGGTGGAGATCGCCCGGGAGCGCCGGGTGCCGGTGGAGGAGCTGAAATTCCTGCGGCCCCAGGTGCCCCCCAGATTTCAGGGGAGCCCTGCCCTGGCCTTTGTGGAGCGTCAGCTTTTCCGGTACGGGAGCAGCTCCTTTGAGGGGGAGCAGGATGGGGTGGAGCTCCACGTGGCGGCCAGCCCGGACAAGGAGGCGGAGGCGGCCGCCAGGAAGGTGCGGTCCCTTGTGAGAAAGGAGGGGTACCGGTACCGGGAGATCGGCGTCATCGCCAGCGACATGGAGGTGTACGGCAATTATCTCCGGAAGGCCTTTGTCCGCTGCGAGATACCGGTCTTTATGGACCAGAAGAGGAGCATCCTCCTCAACTCCTTTGTGGAGTACATCCGCAGCCTTCTCGCCATGTCCAGGGAGAGCTTTACCTGCGACAGTGTGTTCCGCTTCCTGCGGACCGGCTACACCTCCTTTTCCAGGAGTGAGCTGGACGACCTGGAGAACTACTGCCTGGCTCTGGGCATCCGGGGATGGAAAAAATGGCAGCAGCGCTGGATCCGCCGGACAGAGGGCATGGACGCCGGGGAGCTGGACCGGCTCAACCACATGCGGGTCCTCTTTGTGGAGAAAATGGAGCCTCTCCTTTTTGTGCTCCGCCAGAGAAGAAAGACGGTCCGGGATATCACGGAGGCCCTCTATGATTTCCTGGCAGGGGAACAGATGCAGCTTGCCCTGAAACGGCAGGAGGAGGCCTTCCAGGAGAGGGGCGAGAACGCCCTGGCCCGGGAGTACGCCCAGATCTACGGCATTGTCATCGGCCTTTTTGACAAATTTGTGGAGCTTCTGGGGGAGGAGCAGGTCTCCCTCCAGGAGTACTGCGACCTGCTGGACGCGGGCCTTGCGGAGGCCAAGGTGGGGGTCATCCCGCCGGGCATTGACCAGGTGGTGGCCGGAGATATGGAGCGGACCCGCCTGAAGGGGGTGAAGGCCCTGATCTTCGTGGGGGCCAACGATACCTTTCTGCCGGGCTCCCTGGTGAGGACAGGTCTTCTCTCCGAGCGGGATGTGAAGGCCTTTGAGAAGGAGCGGATCGCCCTGACGCCGGGAAGCCGGGAGCAGGCCTATGTGCAGAAGTACTATCTCTATCTGAACCTGACCAAGCCCTCCCGGAAGCTCTGCGTCTTCTACAGCAGGGTGTCCGCTGACGGGAAGACCATCCGGCCCTCCTACCTGGTGCAGGAGCTGGAGAAGCTTTTCCCGGAGCTGGCAGTCATCGACGAGGATGCCATTCTCTTGAAAGACCGGGAGCTCTCTCCAAGGACCGGGCTCTCCCAGCTCATTGAGGGCCTGCGGATGAAGAGTGAGAAGGCGGGGGGTGCCTGGATGGAGCTCTACACCTGGTATAAGAGGAACCGGGAGTGGGGAGACCGGATCGGCGCCATTCTGGAGGCGGGATTTTACCGGAGACCCCAGGACGCCATCACCCGGGCCGCGGCAGAACGGCTGTATGGGAACCGGCCTTTGGAGAGTATCTCCCGGATGGAGAAGTTCTCCGCCTGCGCCTTTGCCCATTTTCTCGATTACGGGCTGCGGCTGAAGGAGAGAGAGACCTTTGAGTTCCAGGCTGTGGACATGGGAAATGTGTTCCACGGCGCTATCGAGCGGTACTCCCGGAAGGCCTCTGCCAGCCAGGGAGGGTGGACCGGCCTGGACCGGGAGGCTCAGAAGCGGCTCTGCCAGGAGAGCGTGGAGGAGGCGGTGACAGACTACGGTAACTCCGTCCTTTACAGCTCCTCGAGGAACGCCTGGCTCATCACCCGCATCGAGCACATGATGGAGCGGACGGTGTGGGCACTGACAGAGCAGCTGAAGGCCGGGGATTTTCAGCCGGAGGCCTATGAGCTGAAGTTCGGGGCAGGCAAGATCGACCGGGTGGACACCTGTGTGGGGGCGGACCGGGTCTATATCAAGATCCTGGACTACAAGACCGGGCAGACTGCCTTTGACCTTTCCCTTGTCTACGGGGGACTGCAGATGCAGCTTCTGGTCTACATGGAGGAGGCGCTGAAGATTACCGGAAAGAGGTATCCGGGCCGGGAGCCTGTCCCTGCCGGGGTGTTCTACTACTACATTGAGGATCCCTTCACAGATCCTGGGGGAGAGGAGAGTCAGATCGAGGAGAGGCTTCTAAAGAAGCTTCGGCCAGACGGCCTGGTGAGCCTGGAGGGGGATTCCCTCCGGCATCTGGAGCACAGGACACAGGGGGAGTCTCTGGCCATTCCGGTTTCCTTTAACAAGGACGGGGCCCTCTCCGCCAGGTCGAAGGCGCTTTCAGGGGAGCGCTTCCGCATGCTGGGAGCGTTTGCCAGGGCAAAGGCGGGGGAGCTCCACAACCGCATCGCCTCCGGGGAGGCGAAAGCGGAGCCCTACAGGTACGGGGGGCGGACCGGCTGTGATTACTGCGGATACCGGCATATCTGCGGCTTTGACAGCTCCCTGCCAGGCTACGGCTACCGGGACATCAGCAGCATGGGGCAGGAGGAGGCGCTGCTGCGCATCCAGGCCTACAGCGCCGGGCCTGATACAGAGGAAGGAAGACAGGAGGGACAGTCATGAGCGTAAAGTGGACAAAAGAACAGCAGAGTGTCATTGACTTAAGAGACCGCAGCATCCTTGTGTCCGCGGCGGCGGGCTCCGGCAAGACGGCCGTGCTGGTGGAGCGCATCATCACCATGCTCACCAGGCAGGAGGATCCGCTCTCCGTGGATGAGCTCCTCATCGTCACCTTCACGGAGGCGGCTGCCGCGGAGATGAAGGAGAGGATCCGCCGGGCCATCGAAAAGAAAGCCCAGGAGGATCCCTTTAACGAGCACCTGCGGCAGCAGGCCACTCTCATCCACAGCGCCTCCATCACCACTATCCACAGCTTCTGCCTCTCTGTGATCCGGGAGAATTTTCATGTCATTGACCTGGACCCTTCCTTCCGCATCGGCGAGGAGGGGGAGCTGAAGCTGCTGGAAAGAGATGTGCTGCAGGAGCTTCTGGAGGAAAAGTACGGGGAGGGACAGGAACGCTTTCTGGCTTTTGCGGAGAGCTATGCGTCGGGAAAGAGCGACCGCAGGCTGGAGGAGATCATCCTGAAGCTGTACGAATTTTCCAGGAGCTGTCCTGACCCGGAGGGGTGGCTTGCGGACTGCGTCCGGGCCTGTCAGGTACAGACAGGCGAGGAGCTGGAGAAGACGCCCTTCTTTGCTTTCGTCCGGGAGGAGGTGGACCACGCCATGGAGACGGCGGTCCGCCTGAAGGATCAGGCGCTGGCCCTCTGCCTGGAGCCGGATGGCCCCTACATGTATGAGGAGATGCTGGAGAGCGACATGAAAAACGTGGAGCGGTTCCGGCAGGCCGCCACCTACGCCCGGTACCGCCAGGCGTCTGAGCAGATTGCCTGGAAAAAGCTGGCCCCTAACAGGGACAAGGCTGTGTCTAAGGACAAGGCGGACCGGGTGAAAAAGCTTCGGAAAGAGCTGAAAGATGAGTTTGACTTCCTGGCCAGGCAGTATTTTTCGCAGACAGAGGAGGAGCTCCTCGCAGGCTTGGCAGTCTGCGCTCCTATGATGGCGGAGCTTAAGGACCTGACAGAGGCCTTTGCCGCCCGCTTTGAGGAGAAGAAGAGAAGCCGCGGCATGATCGACTACTCGGATATGGAGCAGTACGCCCTGCGCATCCTCACGGAGAAGACGGAAGAAGGGCTTCGGCCCTCCCCCTGCGCCCGGGTGTACCAGGAGCAGTTCCGGGAGGTGATGATCGACGAGTACCAGGACAGCAACCTGATCCAGGAGGCCATCCTGACAAGTGTGTCCCGCACCTGGCAGGAGAGGAACAACATTTTCATGGTGGGGGATGTGAAGCAGAGCATCTACCGGTTCCGCCTCTCCAGGCCGGAGCTCTTTATGGAAAAATTTGACACCTACCGGATCTATGAGGGGGAGGGCACGGACAGTCGGACTCAGAGGATCGATCTGTTTAAGAATTTTCGCAGTCGTCCGGAGGTCCTGGAAAGCGTCAACGCCCTTTTCCGTCGGATCATGATACCGGAGCTGGGAGGCATCACCTACGACGACAGGGCCGCCCTCTGGCCCGGCGCCTCCTACCCGGAGAGCCGGGGCAATGACACGGAGCTGCTTCTCGTTGACGGCAGCCTGGACGAGGAGCTGGAGGAGGCGGCGGGAGAGAAGCTCTCCGCCAGAAAGCTGGAGGCCAGGGCCGTGGCAGACTGTATCCGCAGGATTTTAAAGGAGCAGCTGGTGACGGACAAGGAGACAGGGGAGCTTCGGCCGGCGCGCTATGGGGATATTGTCATCCTGACAAGGAGCATCAAAGGGTGGAGCGACGTGTTCATGGAGGTGCTTCTGGAGGAGGGAATCCCCGCCTGCGCGGGGACGAAGGAAGGGTATTTTGAGACGAGGGAGATCGGCGTGCTGCTGGATTACTTCCGGGTACTGCAGAATGAAAAGCAGGATATCCCCCTGACAGCCGTCCTCTCCTCCTGGTTTGGACAGCTCACCGACGAGGAGCTGGCCAGGATCCGCATCGCCTGTCCCGACCGCCGTTTCTGTGAGGCGGTGCAGCAGTACAGAAGCCAGGGGGAGGATCCGGCGCTTCGGGAGAAGCTGGCTGCCTGCCTGGACAAGATGGATTATTTTCGGGAGAAAGCCTCCTACACAGCCATTCATGAGCTTCTCTGGGAGATTCTGGATGACACCGGATACGGAGACTATGTGGCGGCCCTTCCCGGCGGTGAGCAGAGGAGGGCCAATGTGGATATGCTGGCTCAGAAGGCCATGGCCTTCGAGAGTACCAGCTACCAGGGGCTTTTTAATTTTATCCGCTATATCGAGCAGCTGCAGAAGTACAACGTGGACTACGGAGAGGCTTCTGTCAGCGATGAGAACGCGGACACGGTGCGCATCATGAGTATTCACAAGAGCAAGGGACTGGAGTTCCCTGTGGTGATCGCGGCCGGAATGGGAAAAGGCTTCAACACCCAGGACACAAAGGGGAACATCCTCATCCACGCCTCCCTGGGAGTAGGCATGGATGTGGTGGATCTTAAGTATCGCACAAAGGCGCCCTCCTTCTACAAGCAGGTGATACAGAGGAGGGAAAAGCTGGAGAACCTAGGGGAGGAGCTGCGTGTCCTCTACGTGGCCCTGACCCGGGCCAAGGAGAAGCTGATCTTGGTGGGAACTATGAAGGATCCGGCGGGGAGGCTGGAGGAGCTGCGGGCTTTAACGAGCGCAGAGGAGGAGCTGGAAGCCCTACGCCCCCTCTCTTTCGGGGAGCTGTCCCGGGCCTCCAGCTATCTGGACTGGATTCTGCCGGCTGTGGCCGCGGCAGACGGAAAGGCCCACGTGCAGGTGGAGATCCTGAATTTGGAGGGGCTTGTCAGAAGGCAGGTGCAGGAGGAGGCAGAGGGCATCTTTACAAAGAAGGCCCTGGAGGACTGGGACACAGAGAAAGTGTACGACGGGGAGATGAAGGAGAGCTTGGAGGAGCAGTTTTCCTACAGATATCCTCATCCGGATCTGGAGGGGCGGAAGCTGAAATTCACGGTCTCTGAGCTGAAAAAGAGGGAGTATCTGAGAGAGCTGTCTCTGGAAGAGCCAGGAGACGCAGGAGAGATGCTCTTTGAGGAGCCGGAGGTGGTGCCTCTGATCCCCAGGTTCCGGGCCGGGGAGGAGGAGCTCACCGGCGCCTCCCGGGGAAGCGCCTACCACCGGGTGATGGAGCTTCTGGACTTTACAGAAGAGTACACCCAGGAGAGCCTGTCCCAGGCGGTCCGGTCTATGGAGGAGAGCGGCCGCATCGCCCCGGAGATGGCCCGGTGCGTCCGTCCCGGGGATATTCTGGAGTTTACCCGCTGTGAGAGTGGAGGACGAATGCGGGAGGCGGCCAGGAGAGGACAGCTCTTCAGGGAGCAGCCCTTTGTCATTGGAGTGGACATGGCGAAGGTGTACCCCGACAGCGCCGGCAAGGAAGAGGACAAAATCCTTGTGCAGGGGATCATCGACGCCTGGTTTCAGGAGGAGGACGGGATTGTGGTGCTGGACTACAAGACAGACCAGGTGAAGACCGCGGATCAGCTTGTGGAGAAGTACCACGCCCAGCTTGACTACTACGCAAAAGCCCTGGAACAGCTTCTGGGCAGACCGGTCAGGGAGAAGATCATCTACTCCTTCACTCTGCGGGAGGAGATCATTCTGCCCGGATAAGGCCCGGCAGAAACAGAGCAGCCCCGCTCTGACAGCAGGACATCTGGTCCCTGTCAGGGCGGGGCTTTGTCTTGTCTTTATGATACTTTTATATAATATTTATTGACAAATAATACTATACAACATATAATATAGCCATGAAAATAATATTGAGATTTTGACAATATCAGTGCCGGTGTTGGAGCGGCACTGTAAGGCAGGGAGAAAAGGAGTGATTGTATGGTATTTAACACCGGAGCTGCCCTCCTTGACGCGATCGTCCTGGCGGTTGTCTCAAGAGAAAAAGAGGGGACGTACGGTTATAAGATCACCCAGGATGTAAGGAAGGCCATCGAGGTGTCGGAGTCCACCCTGTACCCCGTGCTGAGGAGACTGCAGAAGGACGACTGCCTGGAAGTGTACGACAGGCAGTACGACGGGAGGAACCGACGATATTACAAGATTACGCCGAGAGGTGAAGCGCAGCTGAATTTGTATCGATCCGAGTGGAAGAGCTATTCGGAAAAGATCAGCGAAATATTTGAGGGAGGTGCTATCTTATGAACCGTATACAGTTTATGCTTGAGCTGGCGGCGCTCCTGCAGGATATATCCGTGGAGGAGCGCACAGAGGCAATGAAATATTACAATGACTATTTTGACGAGGCGGGAGAGGAGAACGAGGCGGAGATCATCCGGGAGCTGGGAAGCCCCGCCAAGGTAGCGGCCGAGATCAAGGCGGGCCTGGGAGGAAAGGCCGGGGAGGAAGGCGAGTTCCGGGAGACCGGATACACAGATCCCCGATTTGAGCGCAGGGAGTCCCCCGCAAGACCGGGCGGCCCGGGCCCGGACAGTCAGAGAGGCGGCACGGGGGCCGGAACTGAAAATGGCGGCCCATCGGCGGGGTATAGCTCAAACGCCGGCAGTTATGGCCAGCCCCGCGGGAGCCGGACCTGGAAGATCATCCTGATCGTGCTGATTCTTCTTGTCTGCTCACCCGTCGTGGTTCCGGTAGGGTTCGCCCTCCTCTGTGTTGTGGCGGGGCTTGCCATCGCTGCGTTTGCCGTCTTTTTTGCCTTTGCTCTTGCGGCTGTCGTGGTGGCTGTCGTAGGGGTCGTCCTCTTCTTTGCGGGGATGATGGCCCTGGTGCCGGACCTGCCAACAGGGCTGGCTCTGATTGGAAGCGGCATGATTTTGGCGGTGATCGGAGCGATTCTGACCGTGGCGGCCGTAAGGCTCTGCATCATCGTGCTGCCGGGACTGTTCCGGTTTTTTGTAGAACTCTGCAGACGTCCGTTTCACAGGAGAAAGGCGGTGGGTTAAATGAAGAGAGGATGGAGAAATTTCTGGATCACCTGCGGCGTGGTAGCCGGTATCGGGTGCGTATGCCTGGTCAGCGGGAAAGTGATGGGAGCTACCCTGACTGTCATGGATAACTATATTCCGGACTGGATCGGCCCGGGAAGAGGGGAAGTGGATGTGTCCTACGATTACGGCGACACTCCCCTGGAGGCGGACACAGATGAGACTTACTATGGTGTCCGCTCCCTGAAGCTGGACACAGAGGGACTCGATGTCCAGATCCTGAAGGGCACCGGCGACGGCATCACCGTACAGACGGAGGACGTCTACTCTGCCCTGAAATTCCAGGTGGCAGAGGAGGACGGAGAGCTGACGGTGGAGACCACGGCCCGCCGCTTCCCCTGGCGGATGAACAAGGGAAATTACGGCAATGTGTGGATCTATGTTCCGGAGGAGCTTCAGCTTGAGACAGCGGATCTTCAGCTGGGCATAGGTGAGCTCTATGTGGAAAATATAGACGCCGGAGAGCTGAAGCTGGAGGTGGGCGCCGGCTCCGCCGCCCTGGACTGGTTCACAGCGGATGAACTGGACATAGAAGTAGGCGTGGGCACTGTCGAAGTGTCCGGCGATACCAGACAGAAGGCGGATCTGGAGTGTGGCGTTGGCAGCCTTGTCTACACGGCAGCGGGAAAAGAGACAGATTTCAACTACAGGCTGGAGTGCGGTGTTGGAGAGCTGAATATTGGAGAGAGCAGCTACTCCGGACTTGGCGTAGAGAGGACAATCGACAACAGGGCCCAGAGGACAATGGATATTTCCTGCGATGTGGGAAGCACAGAAATTTATTTTGAAGAATCGTAGAAAGGAAGGATTGATTATGGATACAAAGAGACTTTACCGTTCCAGAAGAGAGCGCATGATCTGCGGTGTGTGCGGAGGCGTGGCCGAGTATTTCGGTATTGACCCGACCCTCATAAGGCTGGCCTTTGTCCTGTTTATCTTTGCGGGAGGAAGCGGTTTCCTGGCCTATCTGATCGCGGCCATCATCATACCGGATGATCCCAGACAGTAAAAGGGCTGTATAAAATAGCTGATCCTGTCAATACTTCCAGATAGCAATCTATTTGGAAAGGGGCAGGCATATGGGAAAGAAAAAAGAAAAGCCGGTTGATCTGAATACGCTTACAGAGGAGGAAAAGCTGAAGTACGAGATCGCGGAGGAGCTGGGTCTGCTTGACAAGGTTATGGAAACAGGATGGAGGTCTCTGTCGTCCAAGGAGACGGGCCGCATCGGCGGCCTGATCACCAAGAAAAGGCGGCAGAAAGGCCAAAAGTGACAAAAGTGTTAAAAATATTACGAAGTGTGAAGATTTAGTGTCAAAGGTTGAAAAGGACAGGTCATTTTGTTATAATCGACAGCCAGAGGGAATTGCGGGTGATTATCAATGAACGGAAAGATCCATGTGCTGAATATTGACATAGATGACTGTACCGCCAAGGAGGCCATGAAGCAGACTGTGGCATATATGGGGACTGAAGCGATCAATGTGATCGAGATGGTCACGGTGGATACCTTGATGTATGCCTCCGGCGATCCTTCCCTGCGTGAAAATATAGAGAAGATCGATCTCGTGATCCCAGGTGAGAAGGAGATCCTGGAGGGTGTGGATGTGCGCGAGAAGAGACAGCTCCAGGAGATCGAGCAGAGGACTTATCTGAAAATGTTCCTTCGCTTTCTTCACAAGAACCATTCCAGAGTCTTCCTCCTGGTGGAGACAGAGGAGGAGGCGGAGGGATTTTACCGCTTTCTCGAGGAAGACTACAGCGGGATCCAGATTGCCGGTATGGCAAAGGTGTCGCCTGCGGATGAGGCCGATGACCTGGTGGTCAATGCGGTCAACGGGGCTGAGATCGACTGTGTTATCGCTTCTCTGTCTTCTCCGGGCCAGGAGGAGTTCATTGCCCGGAACAGGCTGCTGCTGAACGCGAGGGTCTGGCTGGGGGTGGGGAAGAGCGAAAATCCCATCTACAGAAGCCGGGGCAGGCTGGAGCGGATCGTCCAGTTTATCAACCACAGGCTTTTCCGCCACGAGGTGGAAAAAAACAGAAAAAAAGAGCTGGAGACAGCCTCGGAGCACTGACATTTTCAAGGCAATTTGTATAGCCCCTTGGGGTGGAAAATTAAAGAAAATAGAGGAAGAAAATTGAGGAAATTAACAAAAATGTGTGATTTCCTCTTTCTTTTTTTGTGAATTTATATTAGTATAAAAAAGAATAATATGCAAAAAGCGGTAAATGTGCGCAAATACATTGTGGAAAATGCATATTGAAATGAGTGGAGGAGATGGAATATGATATCTAATCAAATACTACAAAATACCATCGATGGCTTAAAAGCGATCACGCGGATTGATCTGTGTGTCATGGATACAGACGGGAAATCTCTAGCAAGCACATTTGCCGAACAGGAGAATTACGAGGCATCTGTACTTTCTTTTGTGGAGTCGCCGGCGGACAGCCAGGTGATCCAGGGCTATCAGTTTTTTAAGATTTTTGACGAGCATCAGCTTGAGTACATCCTTCTCGCCAACGGCGGGAGCGATGATGTCTACATGGTCGGGAAGGTGGCGGCGTTTCAGATCCAGACGCTTCTGACTGCCTACAAGGAGCGCTTCGACAAAGACAATTTTATCAAAAATCTCCTTCTCGACAATCTGCTGCTGGTAGATATTTATAACCGTGCAAAAAAATTACATATTGACACAGAAGTCAGACGTGTTATCTTTATAGTGGAGACTGCCCGGGAGAAGGACAGCAGCATGCTGGACCATGTGCGCAGCCTTCTCGGCAACAAGACAAAGGATTTTGTCACTGCGGTCGACGAGAAAGATATTATAATCGTAAAGGAGCTGGCACCTTCAGACGGTCACGCGGAACTGGAGAAGACGGCTGAGACTATACTGGAACTCCTGAAAGGGGAGGATGATGACGATATCCGCATTGCTTACGGAACTGTGATCAATGACATCAAGGAAGTGTCGAAGTCCTACAAGGAGGCAAAGCTTGCCCTGGATGTGGGGAAGATCTTTTTTGATGACCGGAAGGTCATTGCCTACAGTACACTGGGGATCGGGCGTCTGATCTATCAGCTTCCCATTCCGCTCTGCAAGATGTTTATCCGTGAGATTTTTGAGGGGAAATCGCCGGATGAGTTCGATGAGGAGACACTGACGACGATCAACAAGTTCTTTGAGAACAGTCTGAACGTGTCCGAGACATCGCGGCAGCTCTATATCCATCGCAACACGCTTGTCTACAGGCTGGATAAGCTGCAGAAGAGCACGGGGCTTGACCTCCGTGTGTTTGAGGATGCCATCACGTTCAAGATCGCGCTGATGGTAGTGAAGTACATGAAATACATGGAATCACTGGAGTATTGATAATTAGGAGGAAAATATGATTGAACTGAACGAAGTAACGAAGGAATACTCGAAGGGAGTCGCGGCGCTAAACGGTGTGACTCTGAAGATCGAGCAGGGTGAGTTTGTCTTCATCGTCGGAGACAGCGGATCGGGTAAATCCACGCTGATCCGTCTGATCATGAAGGAACTGGAACCGACTTCCGGTACGATCGTCGTGAATGGACAGAATCTGGAGAGGCTGAAACACAGACAGATCCCTATGTATCGCAGGGGTCTGGGTGTCGTGTTCCAGGATTTCCGTCTTCTGAAGGACAGAAATATATATGAGAATATTGCCTTTGCCCAGCGTGTCGTGGAGACATCGCCCAGGATCATCAAGAAGAAAGTGCCTGCGGCTCTTTCGCTGGTTGGTCTTGCCCAGAAATATAAGTCTTATCCAAAGGAGCTGTCCGGAGGTGAGCAGCAGAGGGTTGCCATCGCGCGGGCTATCGTAAATGAGCCTGCCATCCTTCTGGCCGATGAGCCGACAGGTAACCTGGATCCGACTAACTCCTGGGAGATCATGAAGCTCCTGGAGGAGGCCAATGAGAGGGGGACGACTGTCCTGGTCGTGACACACAACCAGGAGATCGTGAACGAGATGAGAAAACGAGTAGTGACAATGAAAAAGGGAGTCATTGTCAGCGACGAGCAAAAAGGTGGGTATAATAATGAAGATTAGTACAGTCGGATATTCGACAAAACAGGGGTTTAAGAACATTGCCCGTAACAAGCTGTTTTCCATTGCGTCCATTGCGACGATGGCGGCGTGTATTTTTGTGTTCGGTCTGTTCTTTGCAATTGTCATGAACTTTAACTATATTGTGCAGAAGGCCGAGGAGGGAGTTGCCATCACCGTCTTCTTTGACGAGGGGCTGGATCAGTCCCGGATCGATGAGATCGGCGATGAGCTGAGATCCTGCGACGGCGTGCTGGATGTGGAGTATGTATCGGCGGACGACGCGTGGGAGTCTTTCCAGAGTGAGTATTTCGGAGAGGACTCCAGTCTGGCGGAGGGCTTTAAGGATGACAACCCTCTTGCCAACTCAGACAACTACGCAGTCTATATGGAGGACGTGTCCAAGCAGGAGAGCGTGGTAAGCTTCGCAGAGAGCTTGGATGGCGTCAGAAGGGTCAACAAGTCGGACGTTGTGGCGGATACGCTCAGCAGCGTCAACAGACTGATCACCTACGTGTCCATCGCGATCATCGCCATCCTGCTGGCTGTGTCCATCTTCCTGATCAGCAACACGGTCACCATGGGTATCACAGTCCGGCGCGAGGAGATCGCCATCATGAAATATATAGGAGCCAAGGACGGGTTTGTCCGGGCGCCCTTCGTCATAGAGGGTGTGGTCATCGGACTCATCGGAGCGATCATACCGCTCGCCCTGTTATATTTTATGTACGGGAAGGCGGTTTCATACATCCTTCAGAGATTTAATCTGTTAAATAACATTCTGGATTTCCTTCCGGTTACAGAAGTCTACAAGGTTCTGCTTCCGGTAGGTCTTGCCCTCGGTGTGGGCATCGGATTTGTGGGAAGCTTCTTCACGATCCGCAAACATCTGAAAGTGTAGCAAACAGGCGCGGAGACGCCTGTCTGTGATAGATTACGGAACCAGAAAACAGACACAGGGGAAACAAAGGGGTACAAAGTAAGGGAGAAAAAAGCTATGGTTAGGAAAAGGTTAGTCAGTGTTTTATTGGCGGGAGCGCTTGTGGCAGGAATGGGGCTGCAGGTGAATGTGACAGTGAAGGCGGATGATCTGCAGGACGCAAAGAACAAGGCCAGCGAGCAGCAAAGCCAGATCGACGCTGCACAGGCGGAGAAGAAGGAGCTGGTGGCTCAGCTTGACGGCATTGTGGCGGATATGGAGCAGACCCAGGCCGACATTGAGGCAAAGCAGGAGGAGATCGCCAAAAAGGCAGATGAACTTGACGCCGCTAAAATTGATGAGAATAATCAGTATGAAAGCATGAAGCTCCGCATACAGTATATGTATGAGAACGGGAACGGACAGTTCCTGGAGACACTGCTGGAGTCCAAGAGTATTGCCGAGTTCCTCAGCAATGCGGAGTACATTACGCAGATCTCTGAGTACGACAGAAACATGCTGGTGGAGTTCCAAAATGTTGTGGATAAGGTGGAAAAGCAGCAGGAGGAGCTGGAGCAGGAGAACGCAGAGCTGGAGGAGATGCAGAACAGTCTCCAGAGTCAGCAGACAGAGCTTCAGTCTCTCGTGGACAGCAAGAGCAGCGAGATTGCCAGTCTTCAGTCCGAGCTGAGCGCTACAAACGCCAAGATCTCCGAGCTGCAGGCGGCTGCGGAAGAGCAGGCGAGACTGCAGAGGGAAGCTCAGAATTCAAATAATAATAATAACAATAGTAATGATAACGATTATACACCAGGGCCATCCTATACGCCTTCCGGCGGAACAGGGAGACTGCAGAACCCCTGCCCGGCGGCCTACATCAGCAGTGAGTTCGGCGGACGTCAGTCTCCGGGAGGCATCGGAAGTACAAACCACAAGGGACGCGACTATGCTGCGGCATCCGGCACACCGATCTATGCTGCGGCATCCGGTACAGTTACAACCGTATCCTACAGTGGCGCCAGGGGAAATTATGTGATTATCAACCATGGAGATATTTCCACCCTCTATCAGCATTGCAGCGCTATTTTTGTGAGTGTAGGACAGTCGGTAGGGGCAGGTGCTAATATTGCGGCAGTCGGTTCTACGGGTAATTCCACCGGACCTCATCTCCACTTTGAAGTGTGGGTGGGCGGTACACCGGTAGACCCAAGATTATATCTGTAGAAGACGAATAGATGGAGAACAGGACTTCATATATGAAAAATCATAGTTTTTTAAAGGGGGCGCTTGCTGGCGCCCTCGTTGTGTTATTGGCAGGGGGAGTTGTCTCCTGCGGGATTTTGAAAAGTGAAGAGGGACGGAAGATGGATCTTCTGAACAGCCTCATCGACCAGTACTATATCGGCGATGTGGATGAGGCGGAGCTGTCTGAGGGAGTCTACAAGGGCTATATCGAGGGGTTGGGAGATCCCTACTCAGTCTACTACGACGAGGAGGAGACAGAGCAGATGAACGAGAGTTTGTCCGGCGAGTTCGGGGGCGTGGGCGCCCTCATGAGCCAGGACAGGGACTCTGGCGTCATCACGGTGCTCCAGGTGTATGACGGCTCCCCGGCACAGGAGGCCGGCATGCGGGACGGCGATACCCTCTACAAGGTGGAGGGGGAAGAGGTGATCGGGGAGGACCTGTCCGATGTGGTGAGCAAGGTGAAGGGAGAGAAGGGCACCCAGGTGACCCTCACAGTCCTCCGGGCGGACACAGGCGAGGAGGAAGAGCTGACCATCACAAGGGATACCATCCAGGCCCAGACGGTCTCCCACGAGATGAAGGAGGACAATGTGGGCTACATCCGCATCGCGGAGTTTGACGCCGTGACCTATGACCAGTACAAGGAGGCGCTGGAGGATCTGGAGAGCCAGGGCATGGAGAAGCTGATCGTGGATCTCAGGAGCAATCCTGGCGGCAACCTGGATACTGTCTGCGATATCCTGGATCTGATGCTGCCGGAGGGACTGATCGTCTACACCGAGGATAAGAATGGGGAGCGGGAGGAGTACACATCTGACGAGGAACATCAGTTTGACAAACCACTAGTGGTCATGATGAACGGCTACAGCGCCAGCGCCTCGGAGATATTTGCAGGCGCTATCCAGGACTACGGCCTGGGGCAGATCGTGGGGACCCAGTCCTACGGGAAGGGCGTTGTGCAGAGCATCTTTGACCTGCAGGACGGCACAAGCGTGAAGCTGACCATTGCAGAGTACTTCACCCCCAACGGCCGCAGCATCGACGGTGAGGGCATTACCCCGGACGTGGAAGTGGAATACCAGTATGATGAAAATGATCCGGAGGCTGACAATCAGCTTGACAGGGCCATGGAGGTCCTGGCGCAGCAGTGAGCGGCAGTCCCTGCGAAAGAGGTGGAACGGGAAATTTCCCGTTCCATTTCTTATAGTGGTATGATAAAATGTTGCCAGGATAGATGTAAAAGAGATTTAGAAAGGAATACAGGCTATGACGATTTTAATTAAAAACGGACATGTGCTTGATCCCGGGACAGGGCTGGATGATATATGTGACGTGCTGATCGACGGGGATCGGATCACAGAGGTGGAAAAGAACATTGAGACAGAGAGCGACCGGGTCATCGACGCCGGCGGATGCTGGGTGATGCCGGGCTTTACCGATCTCCACGTGCACTTCCGGGATCCCGGACTGGAGTACAAGGAGACACTGGCAACAGGCGGCCGCGCGGCTGTCCGGGGAGGCGTCACAACAGTGTGCGCCATGCCCAACACAAAGCCGGTCATTGACAACGGCGTGAAGGTGCGGGAGGTCATGGAGAGGGCCAAGAGAGAGTCCCTCACCAACGTGATCCAGCTGGGGGCCGTGACGAGAGGACAGAAGGGCGAGGAGCTGGCTGACATTAACGGTATGGCGGAGAACGGCTGCCATGCCATCAGCGAGGACGGGAAATCCGTCATGAACGCTTCTCTCTACAGAAAGGGCATGAAGGCGGCCAAAAAGGAAGGCATCGCCGTGTTCGCCCACTGCGAGGACATTACCATGGTGGAGGGCGGTGTCATGAACGCAGATGAGAAGGCCAGGGAGCTGGGGCTTCCGGGCATCACCAACGCGGTGGAGGATGTGATCGTGGCCAGGGATATCCTGCTGGCCAAGGAGACCGGTGTGCAGCTCCACCTGTGCCACTGCTCCACAGCGGACAGCGTGAAGATGCTGGCGCTGGCAAAGGAGGAGGGGCTTCCCGTGACCGGGGAAGTGTGCCCCCACCATTTCATCCTCTCCACAGACGACATCAGGGAGGACGACGGCAACTTTAAGATGAACCCGCCCCTTCGTAGCAGGGAGGATGTGGAGGCCTTAAGAGAGGCCCTGAAAAATGACGTGGTGGACGTCATTGCCACAGACCATGCGCCCCACGCAGAGGCGGAGAAGAACCGCTCCATGAAGCTGGCGGCCTTCGGCATCGTGGGCCTGGAGACCTCCGCGGCCCTGACTTACACAGAGCTGGTGGAAAAAGGCGTTCTCACCCCCATGCAGATGGCGGAGAAGATGAGCTATAATCCGGCACGGATTCTGGGGCTTTCGGACAAGGGCTCTGTGAGCGCAGGCAAGATCGCGGATGTGGTGATCTTTGACCCGCAGAAGGAGTATGTCATTGACAAGAACACATTTTTATCTAAAGGGAAAAACACGCCCTTCCACGGCAGGAAGGTGAGAGGCGAAGTGCGCTGCACCATCGTGGGCGGACGGATCGTATACGAAGGAGGAAAGACAATTGATTAATCAGTTAGTAAGCAATATCAAAAAGACAGGGGCTCCCATTGTGGTGGGACTGGATCCCATGCTCAGCTATATCCCGGAGCAGGTGCAGAAGAAGGCTTTTGCCGAGTTCGGAGAGACGCTGGAGGGAGCCGCGGAGGCTATCTGGCAGTTCAACAAAGAGATCGTGGACAAGACATACGACCTGATCCCGGCTGTGAAGCCCCAGATTGCCATGTACGAGCAGTTCGGCATCCCGGGACTTACAGCCTTCAAGAAGACGGTGGACTACTGCAAGGAAAAGGGGCTGGTTGTGATCGGCGATATCAAGAGAGGGGACATCGGGTCCACCTCCGCCGCCTACGCTACAGGGCACATCGGGAAGGTGCAGGTGGGCGGCAACACCTTTGCTCCCTTTGACGAGGATTTTGTGACGGTCAATCCCTATCTTGGCTCTGACGGCGTGAAGCCGTTTATCGATGTGTGCAAGAAAGAGCAGAAGGGCCTCTTCATTCTTGTAAAGACATCCAACCCCTCCAGCGGGGAGTTCCAGGATCAGCTCATCGACGGGCGTCCGCTCTACGAGCTGGTGGGCGAGAAGGTTAATGAGTGGGGCCAGGAGTGCATGGGCTGCTCCTACAGCTATGTGGGCGCAGTTGTGGGCGCTACCTATCCGGAGATGGGCAAGGTGCTGCGCAAGATCATGCCCAAGGCCTACATCCTTGTGCCAGGCTACGGCGCCCAGGGCGGCCAGGGAAAAGACCTGGTGCACTTCTTCAACGAGGACGGGCTTGGAGCCATCGTCAACTCCTCCAGAGGCATCATTGCCGCCTACAAGCAGGAAAAATACGCTTCCTTTGGAGCGGAGGCCTTCGGCGACGCCTCCAGGGCAGCGGTGGAGGACATGATCGCTGACATCAGAGGCGCACTGGAGAACCGGTAAGCAGAGTCGGCGCAGGTATCCGCCGGAAGGGCGGATACAGCAGAAAAACAGGAGAAGGAAAAAGATGACAAGGAAGAAAGAACAGGTACAGATCATCTCCCAGGAGCAGCTTGCGGAGGGGATCTTTAGCATGTGGATACAAACGGAGGCGGCGAAGGCAGCAAAGCCCGGGCAGTTTATATCCATGTATACAAATGACGGGACAAAGCTGCTGCCCCGACCCATCAGCATCTGCGAGATCGACAGAGAAGGCGGCGCGCTGCGGGTGGTGTACCGGGTGACAGGAGAACATACCGGGACAGAGCAGTTTTCCCGGATGAAGGCAGGGGATAACCTCTTCATTGTTGGCCCCCTTGGAAACGGCTTCCCGCTGGAAAGGGCAAAAGGGAAAAAGGCCTTCCTCATGGGCGGCGGCATCGGCGTGCCTCCCATCCTGGAGCTGGCAAAGGAGCTGGACTGTGGGAAAAAGCAGATCATTGCCGGGTACAGGGACGCGCAGACCTTCCTGCGGGAGGAATTTGAAAAGAGCGGAGAGCTCTACATCTCCACAGAGGACGGAAGCGAGGGCGTGAAGGGAAACGTGCTGGACGCGGTGCGGGAGCTCGGCCTGGAGGCGGATATCATCTACGCCTGCGGCCCTACCCCCATGCTCCGGGCGATCAAGCAGTACGCGCAGGAAAGGGGAACCGAGTGTTACATTTCCCTGGAGGAGAGGATGGCCTGCGGCATCGGCGCCTGTCTCGGGTGCGTGTGCCAGACAAAGGAGAAGGACGCCCACAGTAATGTGAACAATAAAAGGATCTGCAAGGACGGACCGGTCTTTTTAGCGACGGAGGTGGAGATCTGATGGACATGAGAGTAAATATAGCGGGTGTAGAGTGGAAGAACCCGGTGACCGTGGCTTCCGGCACCTTTGGTTCCGGTGAAGAGTTTTCAGAATTCGTGGATCTGAACCGTCTGGGAGCTGTGACCACAAAGGGCGTGGCAAACGTGCCCTGGAGCGGCAACCCGACGCCCCGTGTGGCGGAAGTGTACGGCGGTATGATGAACGCCATCGGCCTGCAGAACCCGGGGATTGAGCTGTTCTGCCAGAGGGATATCCCCTATCTGAAGCAGTTTGATACAAAGATCATCGTGAATGTGTGCGGCCACGCGCCGGAGGAGTACCTGGCAGTGGTGGAGCGGCTTCAGGACGAGCCCATCGACATGATGGAGATCAACATCTCCTGCCCCAATGTGAACGCGGGATTTCTGGCCTTCGGGCAGGATGCGGGACATGTGGAGGAGCTGACAGCGCAGATCAAAAAGATCGCAAAGCAGCCGGTGATCATGAAGCTGACTCCCAATGTGACGGATATCACAGAGATTGCGAAGGCGGCGGAGGCGGGCGGCGCGGATGCCATCTCTCTTATCAACACACTGACCGGTATGAAGATCGACATCAACCGCAGGACATTCGCCCTGGCCAATAAGACCGGCGGCGTGTCCGGCCCGGCAGTCCACCCCATTGCCGTGCGCATGGTGTACCAGGCGGCCCAGGCAGTCCGCATCCCCATCATCGGTATGGGAGGCATTGCCACGGCGGAGGATGCCATCGAGATGATCCTGGCCGGGGCCAGCGCCGTGTCGGTGGGGACAGCCAACTTCCACGACCCGGCCGTGACCTTGAAGGTCATTGACGGCATCGGGAAGTATATGGAGAAGTATGGCTTTGAGACCGTGAAGGACATGGTGGGAGCTGTGAGATAGAAGGCAGTCGGCGAGGCGGCCCGGCAGATGGTAAAGGTGATCCTGGAAAAATATATTCCTGTATTCGCAGAGCTGCGGGAGAGGATAGAGAAGGATTACGGGGAGCTTGTTTCGGACCTCTGAGAATATGTGCAGTGCAGAGCAAGCGCGGTGTAAAAAATAAAAACAGTTCCGTAATATGCGTATGATCGGGAGAGCATATTGCGGAGCTGTTTTTGTTTGAGAAACAGGATAGAGATATTGCCCCAACAGACCGATTGAAAATACATCCCACCTATGTTAAAATTGAAAAGAAAAATTCATGTTAAATACTCACAGATCACAGGAGGCTTTATAGATATGGAAGGATACAAGCAGGAATTTATCCGTTTTATGGTGGACAGCGATGTGCTGAAATTTGGAGATTTTACTTTGAAGAGCGGGAGAAAATCTCCATTTTTCATGAACGCCGGCGCTTACGTGACAGGCTCTCAGTTAAAGAAGCTGGGAGAGTACTACGCAAAGGCTATACACGACAGGTACGGGGATGATTTTGACGTTCTCTTCGGGCCTGCCTACAAGGGAATCCCCCTGGCAGTGGTGACAGCCATCGCCTACAGTGAGCTCTACGGAAAAGAGATCCGCTACTGCTCAGACCGCAAGGAGGAGAAGGACCACGGCGCGGACAAGGGAAGCTTCCTCGGCAGCAGTCTGAGGGACGGCGACCGGGTTATCATGATCGAGGATGTGACTACTTCCGGGAAATCCATGGAGGAGACTGTGCCCAAGGTGAGAGGCGCGGCGGATGTGACCATTGTGGGCCTCATGGTGTCCCTGGACCGGATGGAGGTCGGAAAGGGTGGCGTGAAGAAGGCCCTGGACGAGGTGAAGGAGCTGTACGGGTTTGACACAGCGGCCATCGTCACCATGGCAGAGGTGGTGGAGTGCCTCTACAATAAAGAATGTGATGGAAAGGTTGTCATCGACGATACATTAAAGGCGGCTATCGACGCATACTATGAACAGTACGGAGCAAAATAGGAGGAAGTTGCTATGAATGAGAAAGCATACAGATCTATGGCGTTTGCGGGAACCGGAAATATAGCTATCGGCATTGTGATGATCGTGGTGGGCACAGTGGCAGGCATCCTGGCCATCATAAGCGGGGCCAGACTCCTGAAGGAGAAAAATGGCCTGATGTTTTAGAGAAAGCAGTCTGCGCGGCGGACTGAACGGAGGAGTAGAAGACAGATTTTGAGTTATAAAAAAGGCAGGGGAATACGTATACTGGGGAAGATCCTCTTTATCCTGTATATGGCATTTATCGTGTATTTTCTGCTGTTTTCTGATCTGTACGGGCGAACTGGCCCGGCCAGCGAGTACCACTACAATCTGGTCCTGTTCCGGGAGATCAGGAGGTTCTGGACGTACAGGCATCAGCTTGGCACCTATGCCGTGTTTTCCAATCTCTTTGGAAATGTGCTGATCTTTATGCCTTTTGGGTTTTTCCTGCCTATGGCGAGCCGGTACAGGAGCTTTGCCGCAGCCGTGCTGTACAGCTTTTCGCTGAGCCTGATGGTGGAGACCTTTCAGCTCTTGACGAAGGTGGGCAGCTTTGACGTGGACGACCTGCTCCTGAACACCATAGGAGGAGCGGCAGGATACATCATATTTATCATATGCGCAGCGATAAGGAGACACCATGCTTCTAAGAAGAATAAGAGAAGCCATTGAGGAGATGGCGGAGGGAAGAAAAAAGAAAAAAATTGAAAAAGAAAAGATGAAAAGGCGCAGCCGGAAATACGGACAGGCGCAGCTGAAGCACTCCAGAAGGGGAATAAGAGCCACTTTCCTGGCAGTGTGCTGCCTGTTCCTTCTGGTGCTGGCTTTTTCTGCATCATACATAACCAGAGGAGATGTGGGGCTCCTGATCGGCGTCGTAGGTCTCTTTGCCCTTGTCCTGGCCATCGTCGGTCTGAAGGACGCTGTCCAGGGCTTTAAGGAGCGGGAGAAGAACTACGTGACCTGCAAGGTGGGCGCGGCGTTGAACGGCCTTCTTCTTCTCGGGCTGATCGCAATATTTTTAAGGGGGCTGTTTTAGATGGCAGAGCTGACAGAAGAAAGATATGAACTTGCAATAGAAAGAATTTCGCAGATCCCGGATGAGAGGGCGGCAGGAGAGAGGTTCCGGCCCTGGTTCCGGCGCACTGCGGAATTTATTCTTTTATTGGACAGATTTTACCGATGCGTCCGGTCCGGGGAATACCGGAGATCCTCTCTGGAGGAGCTGAAGGAGTGGAATAGGCGGCTGTACGAGGACATTTTGCCGGAAAATTACGGGACCAGCTTTGGAAATCCAGCCTGGGCAGTGGACCAGCTGGGGGAGGAGTACGGCCAGATATTAAGCTTTCTCTACGCTGAGATACGAGGCGGCATCCCCTACGCGGCGGAGGAGAAGACGGAGTATCTGGATATTCTGTACGAGCTCTTCATTGAGATTTACAACTGCTTTGAGGAGGAAGAGGAGCCGTCGGTGCACACCCTGCGGGACATCATCTACTGGTATGCCAGCGACTACTGCGATGTGTTCGTGGCGGACCGGACCTTGGATCAGATCGACCCGGAGAAGACATTTGCCCTGGACATCATAGAGGGCAGTGACCTTGGGGATCCCAGATACCTCTATTTCTTCGGGGAATATGTAAGTGAAAATGAGCTGGGGACGGCCGCGTATCTGGCCTCCCTGCCGGAGGAGACCATCCGCAGGATGGCGGACGTGTACACAGAGGGCTACCGGGTGGGCTTTGTCAACACGGGAAAGGATCTGTCAAAGAAGAGTACAGTCAACATTCGCTACACCCTGGGATTTGAACGGGTGGTGAAAATGGCGGTGGAGAATTTCGCCCGGATGGGGCTTTCGCCGGTGATCTACAGGGCGGCAGCCAGCGCTCTGACAAAGAGGGGAGCCGGGCGTGTGGGCTACCACGGCGGCATTCCCAACATGCAGTACGACTACGACCACAGGAATGACCAGGGCCTTTTCTTCAACAAGCGTTTTATGGAGAGAAAGCTGGAGGTTATGCATACCTTCTATGAGAGAAATAAAAAGCTGGCCCTGGGGCTTGCCGGGCCGGCCGTCATGGAGACCTTTGGTGAGAAGCCCTTTGCGCCGGAGCCAAAGCAGGAGGCGGTGGCGCTGACGGCCAAGCAGGAGGAGCTGATGCTCCTCTACGACAGCCGTTCCTCCCAGATGACCAACCAGTACATCCCGGGGGATGAGAGGAGTTTCACCATCATCGCCTGGCCGGTTCCTGAGATTGGGGAGAAGTATCCGGAGATTTTTGACGAGGTGATCCGGATCAATACCCTGGACGCAGAGCTCTACGGAAAGGTTCAGCAAACGCTCATCAATGCCCTGGACCAGGGAGAGTATGTGCGCATCCTCGGCAGAGGCGGCAACAGGACGGACATGACCGTGCAGCTCTTCCGGCTTAAGGATCCTGCAAAGGAGACCATCTTTGAAAACTGCGTGGCGGATGTGAACATCCCTGTGGGGGAGGTCTTTACCTCCCCGGTGCTGGAGGGCACCCGGGGTACGCTCCACGTCAGCCATGTGTACCTGAATGGTCTGCAGTTCAAAGACCTGGAGCTGACCTTTGAGGATGGCATGATCACCGGCTACCGGTGCGGGAACTTTGCGGACGAGGAGGAGGGGAAGAAGTATATCTATGACAACATCCTTTTCCGGCACGAGACTCTGCCTCTGGGAGAGTTTGCCATCGGAACCAACACCACAGCCTATGTGACGGCCAGAAAATATGGCATCGGGGACAAGATGCCCATTCTCATCGCTGAGAAGACAGGCCCCCACTTTGCGGTGGGCGACACCTGCTACAGCTGGGCGGAGGACATCAAAGTGTATAACCCGGACGGCAAGGAGATCGTGGCCAGGGACAACTCGGTGTCTGCGCTGCGCAGGGAGGACGTGTCAAAGGCTTACTTCCACTGTCATACGGACATCACCATACCCTATGAGGAGCTGGGCCGGATCGCGGTGGTGACAGGGGACGGACGGGAGATTTCCCTCATCGAAAATGGAGAATTTGTGCTTCCCGGCACAGAGATTTTAAATGAACCATTGAAAAATACGAATAAATAAGCTATGATTTATCTGCAAAACTTATAAATAAGCGGAAATCATACAAGCGGAAAGGATGGAAACTATGCCAAAAGTAGGAATTGTAATGGGCAGTGACTCTGACATGAAGGTCATGAGCAAGGCTGCCGATATGCTGGAAAAACTGGGGATCGAGTATGAGATGACGATCATCTCCGCTCACAGGGAGCCAGATGTGTTCTTTGAGTATGCAAAGAGCGCGGAGGAGAAGGACTTTAAGGTGATCATCGCGGGAGCAGGCATGGCTGCCCATCTGCCGGGTATGTGCGCCGCCATTTTCCCCATGCCGGTTATCGGTGTGCCCATGTCAGGAAAGAACCTGGCCGGAGAGGATGCGCTTTTTTCAATCGTACAGATGCCACCTGGAATTCCGGTCGCCACAGTGGCCATTGACGGCGGCATGAACGCGGCCGTTCTGGCAGCCAAAATCCTGGCAACCTCCGACGCGGCTCTCCTTGACAGGCTGAAGGCCTACACCCAGGAGATGAAGGAGACTGTGCAGGCGAAGGCGGCGAAGTTGGACGAGCTGGGATATAAAGAGTATCTCAAGCAGATGTAGATACCGGGGATACAGATATCGGGAGAGACAGATACCGGAGTATCATAGAAACGATTACAAGGAGAAGAGTATGGATTACAAGAATGCTGGTGTAGATATTGAGGCGGGTTACAGATCCGTGGAACTGATGAAGGAGCATGTAAAGAAGACCATGCGCCCCGAGGTGCTGGGAGGCTTAGGCGGTTTTTCCGGCGCCTTCTCTCTTAGCAAGATCAAGGAGATGGAGGACCCGGTCCTCCTGTCCGGCACAGACGGATGCGGCACCAAGGTGAAGCTGGCCATGATCCTGGACAAGCACGACACCATCGGTATCGACGCGGTGGCTATGTGTGTCAACGACATTGCCTGCGCGGGCGGGGAGCCTCTGTTCTTCCTGGACTACATTGCCTGCGGCAAGAATTATCCTGAGAAGATCGCCTCCATCGTAAAGGGAGTGGCGGAGGGGTGCCTTCAGTCTGAGGCGGCCCTCATTGGCGGCGAGACAGCGGAGCATCCCGGGCTGATGCCTGAGGACGACTACGACCTGGCTGGATTTGCGGTGGGTGTCTGCGACAGAAAGGACATGATCACAGGGGAGGGTCTGGCAGAGGGCGATGTGCTCATTGGCATGGCCTCTTCCGGTGTGCACAGCAACGGATTTTCCCTTGTGCGCAAGGTGTTTGACATGACAAGGGCGTCTCTGGATACATACTATGACGAGCTTGGGAAGACCCTGGGGGAGGCTCTCCTGGCCCCTACGAGGATTTATGTAAAAGCTCTCAAGAGTGTGAAAAACGCAGGAGTCAAGGTAAAGGCCTGCAGCCATATCACAGGGGGCGGCTTCTACGAGAACGTGCCCCGTATGCTGAAGGATGGAACCCACGCGGTCATCGAGAAAGACAGCTATCCGGTGCCGCCCATTTTTGACATGCTGGCAAAGCAGGGCCATGTGGAAGAGCAGATGATGTACAACACATTCAACATGGGGATCGGTATGGTTGTGGCAGTGGATCCGAAGGATGTGGACGCAGCCATGGAGGCCATGAAAGCGGCAGGAGATACGCCTTATGTGATCGGCCATATCAAAGCCGGAGATAAAGGAGTCACATTATGCTAAGAGTACTGGTTCTTGTGTCCGGGGGCGGCACCAACCTGCAGGCTATCCTGGATGCGGTGGACGAAGGGAGCATCACCAACACAGAGATTGTGGGTGTGATTAGCAACAATAAAAATGCCTACGCCCTGACAAGAGCCAGGGAGCACGGGGTAGCGGCTCAGTGCATCTCACCGAAGGATTTTGCCACGAGAGAGGAATTTAATGAGAAATTCCTGGAGGCAGTGGACGAGATCGGGCCGGACCTCATCGTGCTGGCCGGATTTCTTGTGGTCATCCCGGCGGAGATGATCGCAAGATACAGGAACAGGATCATCAACATCCATCCATCTCTCATCCCGGCTTTCTGCGGGACAGGCTTCTACGGGCTGAAAGTTCATGAAGCGGCCCTTAAAAGAGGGGTGAAAGTGGTGGGAGCTACCGTGCACTTTGTGGATGAAGGTACGGACACAGGCCCCATCATTTTACAGAAAGCTGTGGAAGTGGAGGAGGGGGATACCCCCGAGATCCTTCAGAGGCGCGTGATGGAGCAGGCAGAGTGGAAGATCCTGCCACAGGCCATTAATCTTTTAGCAGGCGGCAGGGTGACAGTGGAAGACAATAGAGTCAGGATCCGGTAAGGGCCGGACAGACAGGAGGAAGACCAATGAATGTATTGATTGTAGGAAGCGGCGGAAGGGAGCACGCCATCGCGTACTGCGTGGCGAAAAGTCCCAAAGCGGATAAAATATACTGCACACCGGGCAATGCGGGCATCGCCGAGTATGCCCAGTGCGAGCCCATCGGCGCCATGGAGTTTGACAAGATCGTGGCTTTTGCAAAGGAGAAAGCCATTGACCTTGTCATTGTGGGCATGGACGATCCTCTGGTAGGCGGCCTGGTGGATGAGCTGGAGGCGGCAGGCATCCGCACCTTCGGCCCCAGGAAAAATGCAGCCATCCTGGAAGGTTCCAAGGCATTTTCCAAAGATCTGATGAAAAAATACCATATCCCCACAGCGGCCTTTGAGAATTTTGACGATCCGGACAAGGCCATCCAGTATCTGAAGGCAGAGGCGAAATTCCCCATCGTCCTCAAGGCGGACGGCCTGGCTCTGGGCAAGGGAGTTCTCATCTGCAACACCCTGGAGGAGGCGGAGGAAGGCGTGAAGACCATCATGCTGGACAAGAAATTCGGAGCTTCCGGCAACACCATGGTCATTGAGGAGTTCATGACCGGCAGGGAAGTGTCTGTCCTCTCCTTTGTGGACGGCAATATTGTAAAGACCATGACAAGCGCCCAGGACCACAAGCGGGCCGGGGACGGAGACACAGGACTCAACACAGGCGGTATGGGTACATTTTCTCCGAGTCCGTTCTACACAGAGGAGATAGACGAGTACTGCCAGAAGCATATTTTCCAGCCCACCGTGGACGCCATGAAGGCGGAGGGACGCCCCTTCAAGGGCGTGATCTTCTTCGGGCTGATGCTGACAGAGGACGGCCCCAAGGTGCTAGAGTACAATGCCCGCTTCGGTGACCCGGAGGCCCAGGTGGTGCTGCCCCGGATGAAGAACGACATCATCGACGTGGCGGAGGCCTGCATCGATGGCACCCTGGATCAGATCGACCTGGAGTTTGAGGACAACGCGGCTGTCTGCGTGGTGCTGGCGTCAGAGGGGTATCCGGTCTCCTATGAGAAGGGACTTCCCATCACAGGGCTGGATGAGTTCAAAAAGCATGAGGGATACTACTGCTTCCACGCGGGGACAAAGCTGGCCCAGGACGGCCAGATCGTCACAAACGGCGGCCGGGTGCTGGGCATCACAGCCAAGGGAAAGAACCTGAAGGAGGCCAGGGCCAACGCCTACGCGGCCACAGAGTGGGTGCAGTTTGACAACAAGTACATGCGCCATGACATCGGAAAGGCCATTGACGAGGCGTAGAGAAGAGCGCGGCCTGATAAGGGGCAGATGAAAAGCAAAAGAGAGGCTCTCTCTGGAGGGAAAGCTCCAGGGAGGGCTTTTTGACATTTTAAAGAAGATTTGCGGAAAGGGGAGATGACGGATGCAGACAGCGGCTGTGCTTCTTGTGGAGGACGATCCCTCCATTGTGGAGCACCTGACAGGCTTCCTGGCGGAAGAGGGCTTTTCGGTCCGGAGCGCGCAGGGGCAGGAGGAGGCCCTGGATATCCTGGATGAGAAAAAGACGGACCTGGTGCTTTTGGACATCACCCTGGCCCAGGGAAACGGGTTTGCCGTCTGTGCCAGGATTAAAGCCCAGTACCATGTGCCGGTGATCTTTCTGACGGCCATGGACGACGAGTACTCGGTGGTGGCAGGCCTGGATATGGGGGCGGACGACTACATCAGCAAGCCTTTCCGGCCCCGGGAGCTGGTGTCCCGGATGCGAAGCGTGCTGCGAAGAAGCGGCCGCGACAGGGGAGCGGCGGTGATAGGGGACATCACCGTGGACACAGAGCGGGGCCTGGTCCTGAGGGAGGGCAGAGAGCTGTATCTGTCTGCCCTGGAATACCGGCTCCTTCTCGTATTCCTGAGCCACAGGGGACAGGTCTTAAGCCGGGCTGTGCTGATGGAGGAGCTGTGGGACATTACAGGGGAGTACGTCAATGACAACACTCTCACGGTCTACATCAAGCGGCTCCGGGAGAAGATCGAGCGGGATCCCGGCAGCCCTGTGATCCTTAAGACTGTGCGGGGGCTGGGATACAGGATGGAGTAGCCGGGGGAAGCGTCCGGGCAAAAGATCCTGGAAAGAAGGAGGTAAAGATGACTTTTTTCAGAAACAGGGATATCAGGCTGCAGTGCGCTGTCTTTGCCGGGATGATCCTGGCTGGGGCGTCTCTTTCGCTTCTGACTGTCCGGGAGGCGGTCCTTCCGGTCCTGCTGGCGGGATGCGCCTCCTGGGGAATGTCCCTTTTATTTGCCTGGAAACGCTACAGGGCTGTGAGGCGTCTCGGGGAAGAGCTGGACGGAATCCTGCACGGTGAGCAACAGGGCGATAAGAGTGGGAGCGAGGCGAAGCTGCAGCACTTCCGGGAGGGGGATCTGGAGGTGCTGCGGGATGAGATCGAGAAGCTGCTGACCCGGCTGAACCAGCAGTCCGCCCTCCTTGAGGAGGACAAGAGGCGGCTTTCGGAGGCCCTGGCGGACATCTCCCACCAGATCCGCACGCCCCTCACCTCCCTGAACCTGCAGGCGGAAAGGCTGAGAAGTCCTGCCCTGGGCGAGGAGGAGAAGCGGGCTCTTCTGCGGGAGATGACAGGCATGCTGTCCCGCATCAGCTGGCTGGTGGAGACCCTTCTTAAGCTGTCCAGGCTGGACGCGGGGATGGTGCGGCTGAAAAAGGAGGAATTCTTAGCAGAAGAGCTGGTGAGAGAGGCGCTGCGGCCCTTTGAGATCAGTATGGAGCTTCACAGTCAGATCTGTGTCCGCGAACTGGAGCCAGGGACGGTCATACAGGGAGACTACACCTGGACTTTGGAGGCAGTGCAAAATGTGATCAAGAATGCTTTGGAGCACACCCCGGAGGACGGGAAGGTCTGGGTCAGAGCAAGGAGCACGCCTCTTTTTGCGGAAATCCAGGTTACAGACTCCGGGAAGGGCATATCGGAGAGGGATCTGCCCCATGTGTTTGAGCGGTTTTACAGGGGGGAGAGCGCAGCGGCAGGCAGCTTTGGCATCGGCCTTGCCCTGGCCCGTTCTATCCTGGCCGGACAGGACGGGGTGATCCGGGCAGGAAACAGCCAGGGCAAGGGCGGCCAGTTTACCATGCGGTTTTACAGATGACGGGTCTGAAGGTGACAGATCCGTCATTTTTCTGTCACGGTCCTGTCATGTGGCCGGGATATAATAACCATAACATGGTATTTGCAGCATGAATATCCAAGGCAGGAGGAAACAGAGAATATGAAAAAGACAGGGGAGATCCTACGGGTAGAAAATCTGACCAGAATATACGGGGTGGGGGAAAACGCAGTGCGGGCATTGGACGGCGTTTCCTTCTCTGTGCACAAGGGCGAGTTTGTGGCTGTGATCGGGGCCTCCGGCTCCGGGAAATCCACCCTTCTCCATCTGCTGGGGGGAGTGGACCGGCCCACGTCGGGGAAGGTGTTTGTGGGCGGTGTGGACGTGTACGCCCAGAATGAGGATGAGCTGGCCGTGTTCCGCAGGAGGAAGGTGGGGCTCATCTACCAGTTTTACAATCTCATACCAGTGCTGACGGTGGGGGAGAACATCACTCTGCCGGTACTTATGGACGGGCGGAAGGTGAATAAGGACCGGCTGAAAAATCTTCTGAGGATTCTGAAGATGGAGAAGCGAAGGAACCATCTGCCGGGCCAGCTCTCCGGCGGACAGCAGCAGAGGGTGTCCATCGGGCGGGCCCTTATGAACGCCCCGGCGGTTGTGCTGGCGGATGAGCCCACAGGCAACCTGGACTCGGAGAACAGCAGGCAGATCGTGGAGCTTCTGAAATACTCCAACCGCACCTATGACCAGACCATGGTGGTCATCACCCACGACGAGGATATCGCTCTCCAGGCAGACCGGGTCATTGCCCTGGCGGACGGGCGGATTGTGAAAGATGAGGTGATCCGCTGATGAGAAATATTTTTTCAGAAATCACAAAACGGACCATGATGAGAAACCGGACCCGCACAGCGGTCACTATTGTGGGCGTCCTTCTGTCTACTGCCATGCTCACGGCTGTGGCTGTGTTTGCCGGAAGCCTGCAGCATTTTCTTGTGCAGGAGACCATCGCCACAGAGGGGGCCTGGCACGTGGATATAGGCGGACTGACAGAAGAGGAGCTGGCGGATATCCGGGCGGATGAGCGGGTAAAGAGCATATCTGTGGTCAGAGAGGAGGGCTATTTTCCGGCTGATGAAAATGACGGCCTCTATCATCTGCTGATGAGCCGGGATGAGACAGCCTGGAGGGAGCTTCCCGTCCAGGTGGATGCGGGGCGGCTGCCAGAGCAGGCGGGTGAGATCCTCATTCCCTATGACGGCATCCTGGTAAACGGCCAGGCAGCCCATGTGGGAGAGACGGTTTCCGTGCCTTTGGGCCGCGTCCTGTCCCCGGAGGGGGAGCCGGCAAAGACCTGGGAGCTGGGCGCGGATGTGCGCTATGAGGAAGAGGAGACCCGAACCTTCACGGTCACGGGGATTTACGGGAGGATACCGGAGAGCAATTCTTACGGGAACGGGTATATTTTCCTGTCCGGCCCCTCAGACGCCGTGAAAGCCGTGGGAAACCCGGGGGCATGGGAGGGAACGTACT
Organism: Faecalicatena fissicatena; assembly: GCF_016900595.1. Lineage (NCBI taxonomy): Bacteria > Bacillati > Bacillota > Clostridia > Lachnospirales > Lachnospiraceae > Faecalicatena > Faecalicatena fissicatena. The sequence goes on along the minus strand of NZ_JACLYY010000015.1, from coordinate 2,190 downwards.
GCCGGGTCTTTATAGAGATGAAAAAGCCGGGGCAGACGGATGGCTTTATCGCGGATTGGGTGGATCCTGCCAGCGGGAGAAATAAGCTGGAGGATGTATCCTGGAGCCGGCACGACAGCCTTCTGCGGTGGCAGGGCGTACTGCGGAATGAAAATTATATCCGTATGCTGGGCGGGATGCTTGTCATTCTGGTGGCTGTGATCATGGTGGGGTCTGTCTCTTTGATCTACAATTCCTTTTCCATTTCCCTCCGGGAGCGGACGGCCCAGTTTGGGCTCCTCTCCTCTGTGGGGGCCACCAGAAAGCAGCTGCGAAAATCCCTGCGCTGGGAGGCTTTCTTTGTGAGCGCGGCAGGCATCCCGCTGGGACTTCTGGCCGGGATCATGGGAAGCGCGGTCACGCTGCATTTTATCGGGGGAGGGCTGGCGGCTCTGCTCTACGGGCATGAAGGGGAGATCCCGGTGCGCGTTTACCCGGTGGTGCTGGCGCTTGCGGCGCTGCTGGCCTTTGCCACAGTGCTCATTTCCGTGTGGATCCCATCCCGGCGGATACGGAAGATTTCTCCTATGGACGCCATCCGGGCCGCGGAGGATATAAGGATCCATCCCCGGGAGGTAAAGGGAGGAGGACTGTCCGGAAAGCTGCTGGGACTTCCAGGGATGCTGGCCGCCAAGAACTACAGGCGGGATCGGAGAAAATACAAGAGCACAGTGGTGTCCCTCACAGTCAGCATGGTGCTTCTCATGACAGCGGCCCTTTTCATGGAATATCTGACAGAGGCAGGGGGTGTGATCCTGGATCCGCCCAGGTATGAGCTTGGCTATACCCTGATCCTGTCAGGCGGGGAGGAGGATGAACAGGCAATAGAGGATACACAGCGGCTTATCGAGGGTGAGCCGGGGGTGGAGGAAGTATGGCTGTGCAGGCAGCTATCCATCACCATTCCCATGGAGGAGGGGGCGCTTGCCAGCGCCTACACGGGCGTATACTCCTGGAACAGGGAGTCCGCGCCGGACGGGAAGGTGCCCTTTACCTGTATGGCCATTGTGCTCTCAGATGAAGAGTACGCAGGTTTTCTCGAGGAGCAGGGACTTTCAGAGCCGGAGACAGAGGGCGCGGTGCTGCGGGCCGTCTACTATGATAAAATAAGAGCTTACGACGAGACGGACGGCAGCTATCAGCAGATCTCCATTCTCTCAGATGAGGTGAAGCACAGGCCGCTGGCCGCCGGGCAGTACAGGTCTGTAGGGGAAAATGACCAGGGAGAGCTTGTGTTTGACGAAAAGCTGCAGGTGGAATTTGACCAGGAGGCAGAAGAGCTGCCGGAGAAATATGACGCTTCGAGACTTTCCGAGCCCCTCATGATCCTGTCGAAGAGGCAGTTTGATCAGTATATGGAGCTGATGAACAGGGGAGAGGACAGTCAGGATGTAGAAAGCGGGGCGGAAATGAGCGGGACAGAGGAGAATGAGCCGGTCTCTTACTTTGCGGAATTTTCCATCCGGGCCAAGGATTACCGGGCTGTGGGAGAGGATCTGGAGGAGAAGCTTTCAGATGCCACCCGGGAGCTGGACGGCATCTTCTATACGCCGGCCGAGGACGCGGCTCTGAACCGGCAGGCTGTGGCCGCCATCCAGGTGCTGTGCTACGGATTTATCATCCTCATCTCCCTTATCGCCATGGCTAATGTGTTCAACACCATATCCACCAACCTGATGCTGCGGCGCCGGGAATTTGCCATGCTCCGCTCTGTGGGCATGACCGGCCGCGCCTTCCGGCTCATGATGGGATACGAGTGCGTGATTTACGGGCTGCGCTCTCTCGTGTACGGCACGGCGCTGTCCGTCCTGATCAGCCTGGCCTTCAGCCGGCTTACATTCCGCGGAATCGGAGGGGGAGGATTTCTCTTCCCCTGGGCCTGGTTCCTGGCATCCGTGGCGGGGGTGCTTGTCATCGTGTCCGTCACCATGGCGTACACCATGCATAAGATTCACGGGATGAATATTATCGATGAGTTGCGCAAGGAGTAGATGCAAAACACACAATAGTACACCAGTAAAGTGAAGAGGGTGTCCCAAAACTATGAATTTTTAAATTTATAGGAAAGGGGCATCCCTTTCTTTTATCAAAAGGCTCTTTCATATCTGAAAAACGGCACTGGTCCTTAGCCTTCCAGTGCCATTTTTGTGA
>NZ_JACLYY010000014.1:0-95663 GCF_016900595.1 Faecalicatena fissicatena | reverse complement strand
GGTCTGATTTCCGTTCTGAATATTTCTCTTAGAAATTTTCAGGGTCGTTGTCTATTGTTCAGTTATCAAGGTTCTTTTTGTCTTTTGCTGTCTCTCGCGAGTCAGCTTTTCTATAATAGCATTTTGTTTTTCTGTTGTCAAGAACTTTTTTTAAGTTTTTTTGACATCATTTTCAGTTCTCAGAACCGATGCTATTATAAGCGGAGAAGGAGGGATTTGAACCCTCGCGCCGCTGTTAACGACCTACTCCCTTTCCAGGGGAGCCCCTTCGGCCAGCTTGGGTACTTCTCCAAATTGCCCTTTTCATATCACACAGACTTTCGTCTATTCAATATGAAGCGGAGAGGGTGGGATTCGAACCCACGCGCCCTTGCGGACAAACGGTTTTCAAGACCGCCTCGTTATGACCACTTCGATACCTCTCCACGTTGGTTTGTTTTCATGCCGCTTTCTCAGCGACATTGGTTATTTTATCACACTGAAAAACCTGAGTCAATACAAAATTTTAAATTTTTTGGATTTTCCTGTCAAAGATCCGGAAAGCACCTCTTTACAAACACTTTCGCTATGTCCAGGTCCTCCGGAGTCGTGATCTTGATGTTCTCGTAGCTCCCTTCTGTCATGTGAACAGGAATACAGAGCTCATTCTCCACAGCCATGGCATCGTCCGTGGCCTGTATCTTGTCCCGGGACATCATTTTTGCGTACGCCTCTAGGATGATAGAAGCGTCAAAGACCTGGGGAGTCTGGATAATCCACACAAACCTCCGGTCAGGCGTCTCCCTGGAAAATGTCTTCTCATCTACAATCTTTACTGTATCCTTGCTCGGGACACCCACCACACAGGCATGATATTTTTGCACATCGCAGTATGCCCTCCGAATGATCTCCTCTGTCAGGAAGGGTCTGGCGCTGTCATGGATAAAAATATACCTGTCCTGAAGATCACCCTCAGCCCGTACCGCCTTCAAGCCTTCCCACACAGAGTGATACCTTTCCCGGCCTCCCTCCACGATGTGGGTCACTTTTGTAAAATGATATTTTCCCACAAATTCTTTTCTGACATACTCTGTCTGCCCCGCCCCGGTCACCAGAACCACGTCATCGATCACCTCTGACCTCTCAAATATGCGAAGCGAATAAAAGAGGACCGGGCGGTCCTGAATCAGAAGATACTGCTTCTGTATCCTCGAGCCCATCCTCGTCCCCTGTCCTCCCGCCAGCAAAATAGCGGTACATCTTTTCTTTGTCCCGGTCTCTCTGCCCATCCTCTTTACCTCTCGCCCAGCTTCAGGTTGGGAACCGCGTTGAGATCCCAGCCGTGTCTGGTACCGTTTCTATATTCGTAGTAGGCGGCCACACCGATCATGGCCGCGTTATCTGTACAATAAATGGGAGAGGGATAGTAGAATTTAATCCCCCTGTCTTCACAGGCCTGTGCCATCGCCTGGCGAAGCGCACTGTTGGCGGCCACGCCTCCTGCAATGGCAAATTTATCCACGCCGAATTCTTCCACCGCGTGCATGGCATTCCCAACCAGCACGTCTGTCACCGCTTTCTGGAAAGAAGCAGCCACATCCGCCTGACTGAAGGTCTCCCCCTTCATACGGCAGCCATTGATGTAGTTGAGGACTGCCGACTTCACACCACTGAAGCTGAAATCGTAGGGCGCATCCTCCACGCGGGCTCTGGGAAACTGGATGGCGTCCGGATTCCCCTCCTTTGCCACCTTATCGATCTTTGGGCCTCCCGGATAGCCAAGCCCAATGGCCCGGGCCACCTTGTCAAAGGCCTCCCCTGCCGCGTCGTCCCTGGTCCGTCCCAGGATATCGAATTTTCCATAGTCTCTGACCCGCACAAGATGGGTGTGCCCGCCGGAGACAACCAGACAGAGGAAGGGCGGCTCCAGCTCCTTGTGCTCGATAAAATTGGCCGCAATATGTCCCTCAATGTGATGCACTCCCACCAGTGGTTTGCCTGCCGCGTAGGCGATGGCCTTGGCCTCCGCCACACCCACAAGGAGGGCTCCCACAAGTCCGGGGCCGTAGGTGACGCCCACCGCGTCTATGTCCCGCAGGGAAACGCCGGCCTCCACCAGCGCCTTCTCTATGACCTGATTGATCTTCTCGATATGCTTTCTGGACGCGATCTCCGGCACCACTCCGCCGTACAGCGTGTGGAGGTCGATCTGTGAATATATAATATTCGAGAGGATCTCCCTGCCGTTTCTGACGACAGCCGCCGCCGTCTCGTCACAGGAGCTCTCTATCGCAAGGATAAGAATATCTTTCTCTTCGTTCATTTCACTTGCCTCTGCCTTCCTATTTATCATCTGAAAATACCAGTTCCATCGTTCTGCCGTCTCTGGCCGTCACCGTATTGGGAAAGATTTCCCTCACATCATTCAAAAACTCCTCCGGGTGATTGAGGGAGGGACTGTAATGAGTCAGCCACATCTCCTTCACCTCCGCCTCCTTCGCAAGGCGGGCCGCCTCGTAGAACGTCATATGCTTGTACTCTTTAGCCTTTTTCTGCTTATCCTTCTCCCCGTACATTCCCTCGCAGACAAACAGATCCGAGTGTCTGGCGTTGCTGCGTATGGAATCCGTAGGCCGGGTATCCGTGCAGTAGGTGACCTTCAGCCCCTTCCTGGGAGGTCCCAGCACCATGTCCGGTGTCAGCGTCCGCCCTTCATATTCCACGGTCTCTCCCTTCTGGAGCAGGCCCCAGCAACGCTGGGGAATGTCCGCAGCCTGAGCCCGGGCCACATCAAATTTCCCCGCCCGGTCAATCTCCAGCGTGTAGCCGTAGCAGAGCACATTGTGGTTGACCCGGAAGGCCTTCAGACGGTATCCGTTCATCTCAAATGTCTGCTCCGGCTCCGTAATCTCCAGAAACCGGATTTTAAAGGGAAGTTCAGGGGCAATAACCCGCAGAGCGTTCACCACTCTCTCCAGCCCCTTTGGGCCGATCAGAGTGAGGGGCTCCGTCCGATCCGCATTTCCCATGGTGAGCAGAAGGCCGGGCAGTCCGCTGATGTGATCCCCGTGATAATGGGTAAAACAGATCACATCGATGGGCTTAAAGCTCCATCCCTTCTCCTTGATGGCGATCTGGGTTCCTTCCCCGCAGTCGATAAGAAGACTGCTCCCGTTGTAGCGGACCATCAAAGCGGTCAGCCAGCGATAAGGGAGGGGCATCATCCCTCCCGTTCCAACTAAACATACATCTAACATTCTATTCTCCTACCGGAATAACAAATGTGGCGACAAGGGCGTCGTAGCACTCCTCGCAGAGATCGAAGACGTCCACCTGGTTGTCCTTCTCGGAAAAGTACCCCCACCTCTTTTCCACAGAGAGGAAATCCGCTCTCGGCTCCCCCTTTTCTGTGGGGATCTCTCTTCCACATTTATTACAGATTATTTTTTTTATTTTTCTCTGAGTTTCTCTTGTTTCTATCATTTCATACTGGCGCATACATTTCCTCCTAAATGGTATCTCACAGGATTGTTCTTCTGTTACGCCTACATTATATATGGATGAACTGCCCCGTCATAGTGGGAACTGCTTCCTCCTCTGACAGCTATTTCCCCAGGTCACGGCTCATCAGCACGCCGGCCTCCACAGGATCGCTGTAAAATCTCCTTCGGACGCCGTCCTGCACGAACCCGTAATCCGTATAGAAGGAAATAGCCGGTCCATTGCTCTCTCTCACATCAAGGAGCAGCCTTGTGATCCCCCCTATCTCGCAGAGATTTTCCAGCTCCAGAAGAAGCCGGGCGCCTACCCCCTGCCGTCTCTTTCGGGGGATTACAGCGATCCGGGCAATCTCTCCATCCTCCAAAGCATAATACATGATCAGGTACCCGATCAGCTGGTAATCCTCATAGGCCACAAGGAGCAGCGTCTGCTTTTGTCTGTAGCTGTCCATCAGCGCCCTCTCACTCCAGGGATCCGGGAATATCTCCGCTTCCAGCCTGGCCACAGCGGGGATATCTGTCTCTTTCATCTTTCTGATCACTAGCATGTTCCTACTCCTTTTTCTCCCGCTGCGCCCTCTCCCGCTCAGCCTGGGACACCCGCAGATAATCCGGTGCGTGCTGGGCGGCCGTCTCCGTCCTGCCCTGCCTGTAATACTCCATCCCCAGAGCTCCCACTGAGGCCGCTCTCTGCCTGTTCATATGAGCCGGCGCGTATGTGTGGGGAACCGACAGCCTCCCCTCCAGGGTCTCCCTGTATACCGGGACTCCATCCCCCAGAAGGATCACCGCCTGTCCCAGCTCGTTCAGCCGGTCCGCCAGCTCCGACACAGGGATGGCACACTGGTCCATGACTGTGGAAAATCCCCCTTCAAAGGAGTAAATACCCGTGTAGACCTGCTTCCGCCTGGCGTCCATGAGAGGACACACCAGCTCCGACACGCCGTACATGTTGTAGGCAAGTCCCTCCAGTGTGGGAATATGGATCAGCGGGATGTCCAGGGCCAGCCCCAGCCCCTTCGCCGTGGCCGACCCGATCCGAAGCCCGGTGAAGGATCCCGGGCCAGCCGCCACCGCGATGGCGTCCAGCGTTTTCAGGTCCAACTCGATCATCCTGGCTATCTCATCCACCATGGGAAGGAGTGTCTGAGAGTGGGTCTTTTTGTAATTGACTGTGTATTCCGCGATTGTCTGCTCTTCCTCCAGGACGGCCGCCGAAGCCACCAGCCCGGAGCTGTCCAGTGCTAATATCCTCATTGCTGCATCTTCCTTATCTGTATGATTATCGATCATGGCCTTTTTCCTCCACAGTGATCCTGCGGTAATCAAAGCCCCGGCCCGGGTCTTTCTCTATCTTTATTTCCACATAGTGCTCCGGCAGGATCTCCTCGATCAGGTCTGCCCACTCGATCAGGCTGACACCTTCCCCGTAAATGCAGTCCTCGTATCCAATCTCCTCCATCTCCTCCACGTCACCGATCCGGTACACGTCGAAATGATAGAGAGGCATGCGGCCCTCCTCGTAGATCTGGACGATCGTAAAGGTGGGACTGCTGACAGGCTCCTCTATACCAAGGCCCTTTGCCAGTCCTTTCGTGAACACGGTCTTCCCGACTCCCAGGTCGCCTACCAGGGTGTAGACGTCACCGGGCACGGCTTTCTCTCCGATCTGGCGCCCCAGATCAAAGGTATCTTTTTCACTGTTCGACTCAAATACCATTCGTTTATCTCCTGTCCTGACTTTTTCTGATGCTCACAGCCGCCTGGGGCACATGGGCCGTGATCATGTCCACCGCCGCCCCATAGTCATCCCCGAGCTGGGAGATGGGCAGCACCATGGCATGCTTTTTCTCGTCATAGAGAATGAGAATGTGCTTTCTGGATACCGCCTTTTTCACATTCTCCCAGGGCACTCTCTTTTCCCTCTCAGCCGCCATTGTCCTTATGCCCTCCTGGTCAAAAATGTATTCCACAGGCTTTACAAATTTCTTCTGCCCCTGCAGGACAGACACCCTGTTTTTGATCACCGCCGGGAAACCAAAGAAGAGGAGCAGGGCAAACACCGCAAAGAGCAGCATCATAAACCATTCTCTCCGTATCCCAAAAGCCACCGCCAGCCCCGCGTTCAGCGCTCCCAGCGCCAGCACGGCTATGCCCGCTCCTCCTGTATAAATCTGATACATCATAAATTCAGTGATAGCCTCCGCGTCCAGCGTGATCTGCGCCCTTATCTCCTTCTTTTCCTTTTCCATCCCAGCTCTCCTTTACATCTATGTGGAACATTATAGCATATCTTTTTTTCTTCGGCTACACATGATATACTTAATTAAAGACTGCGTCAGGCAGATAATTACGATTTAAAGGAGGCACCCTGAATTGAAGTTTACATTTTATCACAACAATATCAATGTATATGATCTGGAAAAATCCCTTGATTTTTACGAGAAGGCCCTGGGCCTTACCGTGACCCGGCAGACGGAGGCCGAGGACGGGAGCTTCAAGCTCGTCTACCTGGGAGACGGCGTCACCCCCCACCTTCTGGAGCTCACCTGGCTCAGGGACATGGACAGGCCCTACAATCTGGGGGACAATGAATTCCACCTGGCTTTCCACACGGACGATTTCGAGAAGGCTCACCAGCTCCACAAGGAGATGGGATGCATCTGCTTTGAGAACGAAGCCATGGGCATTTACTTCATCTCTGACCCGGACGGCTACTGGCTGGAGATCTGCCCCTAGATCTGTTCCCAGCCGCCCTCAAGAGCCGGGCCAGGCAAAGGATAAAAAATGGATAAGCGCTCATACAAAGATCCGGACTGCCCCGTGTGTCTGCAGTCCGGATCTTTTTTCAGCTCTTTTATACCTGTCGCATCTGTCCCTACGCCTGACTGTTCATGCGGAAAACAGGGCTGATCTTCTTGTAAATGAGAAATACGATCAGCGATACAAGCACTCCCTTGAGAAGATTAAAGGGAGCCACAGCAAACGCCACAAATGTGAGCAGGCTGTTGATGCTTCCGTTTACCGCTGTGCCCATGGCCACCAGCGCGTCGATAGGCATCTGGAAGGCTGTGGCGTAAGCCGGAAGGAGCACATAGGCGTTCAGAAGGCATCCGATCAGCGTCATGAACACAGTGCCTGTAGCCATGCCTATGATGGCGCCTGTTCTTGTGCGCTTTCTGCGGTAGATAATGCCGGCCGGCACCACAAGCGCGCACCCAATCAGAAAGTTGGCCATCTCGCCTACGCCCGCTGTCGTTGTGCCGTTGATGATAAAGTTCAGAAGGATCTTCACAAGCTCGATAGATGCCCCGGCCACCGGCCCCATTGCAAAGGTTCCGATCAGCACCGGCACCTCGCTGAAATCAATCTCGTAGAAGGAGGGGGCAAAGGGCAGCGGGATCTCGAAGAGCATCAGCACAACGGCGATCGCTCCCAGCATGCCTGCCTGTACGATGGTGCGGACCCCTGCCCGCGGTTTTGCATTTGTGTTGTTCATAACCTGTGTACTCATTTTCTTTCTCTCCTTTGATGAATAAAATATTTTGCAGGAAAGAAAATCTTCTTGGAATTATGCAATAAAAAACTCCCATATCCATATGAATATCGGAGTCATGAAATAAAATGTTCTCTAAATAATATCGCATAGTTCTTCTCTCATCCAGACTTTACTGTCGGTTTTGGAATTTCACCAAATCAGCCGTTCACACATCTCCCATGCTCTGCAGCGCATCCATGTGTTCGCGGGTCGCGGACTATACCGCCGGTTGGGACTTTCACCCGACCCCGAAGACTTTATTCCTTATTTCGATAATACTATACCTCTTTATGGAGCTGTTTGCAAGAGTTTTTATTTTTTATTTCCAGTCAATCTCTCCGATCTCATAGACAGACGCACTCTGATTTTCATAGCTGATCACCAAAGTCAGACTGTATATCCTCACGAAAGGCTGTCCGTCCCTTAATCCCTCAAATGTGACCGTGCAGTCAACCTCGCCCACATCCTTTTTGTCATATCTCGTCCTTACGGCACGCGTCACTTCTGTGTTGGTCTGGCTAACCTGTACGTTTCCGCTGTAAAAGACCTTCCTGTCTTCCTTTACCCTCTCCAGATCATCCTCAGAAACAATACACTCATACAATCCCTGCTCTGTCATCTGCCGCGTCTCTTCGTCCACATCACTCCCCGACAAAAGAACACCTTCCGCCCAGGCATTGATGGACTGCCGTATATGCTCTGTATCTTCTTCAGAATAAGAGACATTAGAGTCCGGCATATGATCATACATATGACCGTACCCCTTTGTATCGCGTCCCTGATAGCCGTCGTCCACCTTTTCTGCATCATTTTCATTTTCCCCACTGCCGCCGCACGCCGTCAGGGCCAGCACAATCAGGAGCAGGCTTACTGCCCGCAAAAAACTTTTCTTCATCTTCATTTGTCAGTCCCTTTCCAAAAAAATATTGCCAAAAAACACACGGATTTTTGGCAATATTTTTGTTATGGATCATTTAACTTTTCTGCGCAAACTGTGCTGCCGCTTATTTGCGTTTTTTAGCGATCACTGCCGCGATTGCTGCAAGACTCACACCTGCCGCCGCTGCTGCTGCACCTGCGGAAGATGTATCACCTGTCCTGGGCGCAGTATTCTTATCCTCTGCGTTCTTTGAATCAGCCTTTTTGGACTCTTCAGATGTGCTGACTGTCTCACCCTTGCTGCCGTCTTCTGGAGCCTGAGGATTTTCAGGCTCTTCGGGTGTTGTCGGATCTTCCGGAGTTTCAGAAGCTACTTTTTCAACAATCATCGTATGTCCGCCTACAGAACCGTAGGGAATCTCAATATTTGTGATCTGGTCCACACCATCGGCAAGCTGGTATCCCTCAGGAAGCTGGAAATCCTCTCCAAGCACAAAGTGATGCGTATCCTCTGGTGAGCCAGGCACTCCTGCCTCCAGAGTCTCCTTCCCGACCACATTACCTTCTGTATCCTCAAAAGTCACTGTTAAAATCGTCTCACGCATTTTCAGAGTGATCGTATACTTTCCTCCGTCTTCCACAAAGAAATCACCAGTCACAATCAGCTCATAGCCTACAGGAAGATCGAGCTCAGAGTAGTTGGCAATACCGTCGCCATCCCCATCTACGATGTAATCCCCACCGCCGAGGTTGTTGCCATCCTCGTCTACAAACACGACATTGATCATCTTGCCTTCCTGGATCTTCGCCAGTTCGATCGTATAGGATTTTCCCGGGACTACAAAGAAATCTCCTGTCTCTTTCAGTTCATAGCCCTCCGGGAGATCAAGCTCAGAGTAATTGGCAATACCGTCGTCATCCTTGTCAACAAAATAATCGCCTCCACCGAGATTGTTGCCATCCTCATCTACGTATACTACATTGATGATCGTTCCCTCAATCTCCTTATTCAGAGTGATCTCATAGATCTTCTCTGTATCTACAAAGAAATCACCTGTCTCTTTCAGCTCATAGCCCTCCGGGAGTGTGAGTTCTGAATAGTTGGCAATACCGTTGCCGTCCGCATCTACAAAGTAGTCGCCTCCGCCGAGATTCTTGCCGCCTTCGCTCTTAAATACCACATGGATTATCGCAGCACCTTCCCTGTTAAGCACAATTGTATAGTGTGCGCCTTCTTCCACAAAGAAATCACCTGTCTCGTTCAGTTTATATCCGACAGGAAGCGCAAGCTCAGAGTAGTTGGCAATTCCATCCCCGTCAAGGTCTACCAGGTAGTCGCCGCCACCAAGGCTGTTGCCCTGAGGATCTGTAAATGTAACATTGATAATCGTACCTTTGTCGATCTTCTCAACCCTGACCTCAGACGCCTCGACTGCTGAGTAGTCCTTCACAAAAGCATCTCCAGTAACAGCCAGCCTGTAGCCTACCGGTCCTTCTATCTCTTTCCAGTTGAAAATTCCATCGCCGTCCGCGTCAACGAAAAAATCTCCGCCGCCCACTGTATTTCCATTCTCATCTACAAACTGCAGCCTGATGATAGAAGATTTTAAAACCTTTTTCGCTGTAAGAGTAGTTGTCTTGCCCACATATTCTGAGACAAACTGATCTCCTGCCACAGTAAGAGCGTATCCTTCCGGCACAGTCAGCTCAGACAGATTGAAAATCCCATCGCCATCTGCGTCAACAGTAAAATCTCCGCCGCCAAGATTGTTGCCATTCTCGTCCACAAATACTACGTTGATGGTCGAGGAGACAGCAATCTTTTCAATATTGACAACCAGTTTTCCGCCGTCTTCCGCATAGAAGTCGCCACTTGCTGTCATCTGATAGCCTGCCGGCACATACTGTGTAAGTACGGAATAGTTCTGCACGCCTGCCGGTACAGTGTAATCACCACCCGCTACTACTTCGTCTCCATCCTTGAACTGGATATTCATAGTTACATCTGTAGCAATCTTCTCAATATTGACAACCAGCTTTCCGCCGGCCTCCGCATAGAAGTCGCCGCTTGTCGTCATCTTATAACCTTCCGGCACATATTGTTCAAGCACGGAATAGTTCTGTACGCCTGCCGGCACAGTATAGTCGCCGCCTGCTATCACCTCATCTCCAGCCTTGAACTGGATATTCATAGTCACATCTGTAGCAATCTTTTCAATATTGACAACCAGTTTTCCGCCGTCTTCCGCATAGAAGTCACCACTTGCTGTCATCTGATAGCCTGCCGGCACATACTGTGTAAGTACGGAATAGTTCTGCACGCCTGCCGGTACAGTGTAATCACCACCCGCTACTACTTCGTCTCCATCCTTGAACTGGATATTCATGGTTGCACTCTCCTCAGCCTGCACAACCGACGCCCGACCCGGAAGCACAGTTGACATGCTGGTAGCAGCCAAAGTCACGGCCAGCGCAGTCACAAGACATGCTTTTGCCAACTTTTTTCTATACATTGTTCTCTCCTCCTACTTTCTTCCCCTACAGGAATGATACTTCTGTCTAAATACTGAAACTGCCAAAAACCACAGCAATCAGAACAGCACCAACGAGAAGCACATACCATTTTTTGTCACAGCTCCCATATTTAAACAGTTCTATTTTACCTCCCCCCGTATATTTTTGTCAATACTTTCCAAATACTTATTTCTATATTTTTCCATATTCAATTTTATTTCAGTGAGAATAATCTATAGAGTATCCAGCAGGCTCCATATTTTGTGAAACCAAGAAAAAACAGCAACAAAAAGACCAGTGGAAATCCACTGGTCTTTCAAGTCGGGGTAACAGGATTCGAACCTGCGACCTCGCGGCCCCCAGCCGCGCGCTCTAACCAAACTGAGCCATACCCCGGTCACAGATAGTATTATACTCGAAGTCTGTCGTATATTGCAAGTGTTTTTTTAATAAATCGTAAAATTCATAATATTTTTTTATTTTCGCCCTTATTGCGCCAACAAATCTGCCTGTATTCTACAATTATTATTTCCCGTTTTCAGACAAATATGCTAAAATACCTATAAAATCTTATGCGAAAGGAGTCCCTGATTATGAAATTAATTGTAACAGGCCCCAGGGGAAAAATGGGCCGGCTCATCACGCAGGTCGCCGCGGAGCGTTCTGACATCCAGCTGATCGCCGGAGTGGGGCCGGCAGGAAGAGATTACATCGGAAAGGATCTGGGCGATGTGGCCATGACAGGGCGCCGGCTCGGGGTACCCGTAGTGGATGATCTGGAGGCTGTCATAGATGACTGCGATGTGATCATCGATTTTTCCACAAAGGAGACCGGGCTGGAGGTGCTGGAAAGCGCTGTGAAGCACAAGAAAGCGCTCGTGTGCGGCACTACCGGATTTTCACCGGAGGAGATGGCCAAATTCAGGGAGGCCTCTTCCTCCATTCCCATGCTCTACGCAGCCAACACCTCCAAGCTGGTAAATATCATGAACAAGCTTCTAGAGATCGTGACCACAGCGGTGGGGGACGAGGCGGACATAGAGATCCTGGAGATGCATGACCAGTGGAAGAAAGACGCCCCCAGCGGCACATCCAAAGAGATGGGCGAGATCATGGCCCACGCCATGGGTAAGGAGCTGGACGACATCGCCGTCTACGGCCGCCACGGCGTATCTCCCCGCGAAAAGGGTACCATTGGCTACCACTCGCTTCGGGCCGGCAACATTCCCAGCAGCCACACCGTGTACTTCGGCTTCATGGGGGAGAGGCTGGAGATCACCCACCACTCCTACAACTGGGAGTGCTTCGCCAGGGGAGCTGTGGACTGCGGACTGTACCTGACGGACAAGGAGCCCGGCTGGTACACCATCAAGGATGTGCTCCACCTGTCCTGACCAGGAAAAGGGAGCGGCCGCGTCAATCCTTTTCGGATGACTGCGGCCGCTCCTTCTTTGTGCCTCTTATCGCTCATTTACCGCTACAGTTACAGTGTGTCAGAGTCCAGGATAATAGTGAAGGGGCCGTCATTTGTGAGGCTCACCTTCATATCTGCCCCGAACTGCCCCCGCTCTACTGTGGGCACTGTCTCCTGGCATTTTTCAATAATGTACTCGTACATCTCCTCCGCCATGGACGGATCGCCCGCCTCGATAAAGCTGGGGCGGTTTCCCTTTTTGCAGTTGGCATACAGGGTAAACTGGGAGATGAGAAGAAGGCTCCCGCCTACCGTGTCCAGTGACAGATTGGTCTTTCCGTTCTCATCCTCAAAAATGCGAAGGCCGAGCATTTTCTTTACCATCTTATCCGCGATCTCCTCTGTATCGCTGTCAGACACGCCGATCAGCACCATAAAGCCTCTGCCGATTTCTCCGATCGTCTGACCGTCTACCTTTACGTCCGCATTTGTGACCCGCTGTATTACAAAACGCATACTGTTTCCTCCTTTTCGCTATCTTCTATCATCCACGAAGAGGAGGGAAATGTCAATACTCTCTTTATTTGTGTTTCTCTCTCTTCTTTCGTATATAGGACTCAACCTCGTTTTTTTCAATCCCCAGCGAAACAGCGAGCTCACCGAAAAGGTTTTCCTGGGCCGCGTGCAGGCAGCGTTCATCACCTGCGGTCACTTTTTTCCCCTGGGCCAGTCTCTTTTCCCTGCGGACATTGATCGTCTTGATCACCCGCACCCACTGCCTCGTGTCGCAGGTTCTCAGCGCCTTTTTTAAGGTTTCTTCTCTCTGCCGTTCATTATCGATAGGGATCATATCCATCCCGTCAATCTCGCCAATGAGCTGCTCCGCTTCCTGCCTGGAGATCACATACCGCATAATGATCTTCTCACTGTCTGCCGGCACGTAGATCACGCCTCCTTTTGAGTACAGAGGTGACAGTGTATAGTAATCCTTTCCGGCGGACGCTTCCTCCAGGCGGATCGGACCTATACTCTCCACTCTGCACACGCCGTGCTGCCCGCAGACAATATACGCTCCTGTCTCAAACATTCCCATTCTCCTTTCTTTCATATTAAATAGTATTCCCAAAATACCGTTACATAAAAATCCGCCTATCCACAGATGTGGTAGACGGATTTTCATCTCTGTCTTTATACTATTTTATCAGACAAATCATTTTTGCGTAAGGCTTTTCCAGAAAATATTTTATTTTCAGCATTTTTGCGAGCATTACAGCGTCGATGGTTGTCTATTTTTACCCATTTTTTCCGGAAGCTGCGCCAGTATGATCGCCGCAAACATCAGGACACATCCCAGCCCCTCCCTCACGGACAGACGCTCTCCCAGGATCACCCAGCCGGCCAGCACAGAAATGCAGGACTCCAGGCTCAGGATCAGCGAGGCCACAGTGGGATTCATATTCTTCTGTCCAATGATCTGCAGGGTATAGGCCACACCGCAGGACAGAACACCCGCATACAGGAGCGGGCCCCAGCTGCGCAGGGCTCCCTCCACTGTAGTGGTCTCAAAGGCAGCCATGGGAAACATGGACAGGATGCCTGCCACAAAGAACTGGATGCAGGACATTTTCACTCCATCTGTTCTGGGCGCGAAATAGTCGATAATCAGGATATGAACAGCGAACAGCAGGGAGCCTATGAACACATAGATGTCGCCCCTCCCCACACTGAAGGACTCTGTGATACACAGAAAGTAAAGTCCCGCAAGGGCCATTGCCACCGCCAGCCACACCTTCCATCCGGTCTTCTTCCCCAGAAACATGCCGAGCACCGGCACCAGGACGATGTAGAAGGCGGTCACAAACCCTGCCTTCCCCGCCGTGGTGTACTGGATGCCGATCTGCTGCATACTGCTGGCCGCGAACAGGGCCAATCCGCAGCAGAGTCCTCCCGCAATCAGGGTCTTTGTGCTCCCCTCTTCCCCGGCTGTCCTTTTGTTGATCTTCTCCAGGATATAGATGCAGGGGAGAAGCGCCACGCCGCCGATGAGGGATCGGATGCCGTTAAACCCGAAGGGGCCCAGGTAGTCCATTCCCACGCTCTGGGCGACAAAGGCGGTTCCCCAGATAAACGCTGTCAGAAACAGCATACACGCGTTTTTTCTCCTCATATATTCTCCTTCATTCCTCTGTCTGAGTTTTCTTCTGTCTGATTTTTCTGTATACAACAACTTGTTCAGTATAACATATTCATGATTTTTTTGAAATGGTGTATACTAAAGAAAATGCGGGGCCTAAAACGCAAGATCCCTTGCAGCGGCAGAGAATCAGGAGGAGCCTATGTGGAAGTTCAGACGTTTTTTCTTAATATCGGGTATCCTGATGCTGGCGTCGGAGCTGTGGAAGCAGTACACCCTGACCTTCCTGATCGGCGGCGTCAGCTACAACTGGTGGTATTTTCCCTTCCAGCTCTGCAGCATCCCCATGTACGTCTGCCTGCTCCTGCCCTGGGCCCGTAGCCGGCGCCTCCGTCAGATCCTCACCGCCTTTCTCGTGGATTTCGGCATGCTGGGCGGCGTCTTTGCCTTCTTTGACACCAGCGGCATGCACTATGGGTATCTTCCCCTCACCATCCACTCCTTTGCCTGGCATATCTTTCTCATCCTGCTGGGCATTGCCGCAGCTCTCTCAGACCGCCTGGCCGTCGGGTGGAAAAATTATGCCGGGAGCGCCTGCCTCTATCTCGCCTGCTGCCTGGTCGCCACAGGGATCAATCTGCTTTGCGACCAATATGGCACCATCAATATGTTCTACATCAACCCGGACTATCCCATGACCCAGAAGGTGTTCTCGGAGATCGCCGCCGTCCTGGGAGACACTGCGGGTATCTTCATCTATATCGGCGCCACTGTCGCAGGCGCAGCTGTCTTTCATCTGGGCTGGCGAAGCTTTGTTCTAAAATCTATAGAAAATCCCAATCATTCTGTCTTATAGATATTATAAATATAATTATAGATGTCATCAATTTGACCACAAAACCACCTAGACGTACAATAGATTTAGACCGAAATCAAATCAGGAGACTTGCTATGGAAACTGAAACTCCCCTTTTAATCATAAACAACATCTATAAATCCTTTGGGCATGTGCAGGCCTTGAGAGGAGCCTCCTTTTCTGCCCCCAGGGGCAAGGTGACTGCTATTGTGGGGGATAATGGCTCTGGCAAGAGTACCCTTGCCAAAATCATTTCCGGCTGCCTGAAGCCCGACTCCGGGGAGATTACCATCAATGGCAGGACCTATCCTTCTCTCACGAACCATCAGGCCATATATGAAGGGAACATCGGGACTGTCTATCAGGATCTGGCACTGGACAATCTGAAGAACGCCTATGAAAACATTTTTCTTGGAAGAGAGGATATTCATTTTGGCGTTTTTCTCAACAGAAAAAAAATGAGGGAAAAAGCTGCCGCACTTTTCCAGGCTCTGGCAATTGACATTCCGGACATGGAGCTCCCTGTAGGCAGTATGTCCGGTGGACAGCGGCAGGCTATCGCCATCGCAAGAGCCATTGACATGGACAGGCAGATTTTGATTTTTGATGAGCCTACTTCTGCTATGGGTATGAAGGAGACTCAGCATACCATGGATCTCTTTCAAAGATTAAAGGATGAGGGGAGAACCATTCTTCTCATCAGCCATAATCTGTTTCAGGTATTTGATATTGCGGACCGCATCGCAGTTCTGGATAAAGGATGTTTTGTAGACACATTTTCCACAGCCGAAAGCAGCCCCCAAAAGCTGCATGATCGGATTGTAAAGGAAGAAATGGAGCTTGAGCAATGACAAAATATATTGAGAAAAACAGTCAGCAGCTATTTCTTTTGATCGTAATTGTTGTAATAGGTGGGTTTCTGACCATAAAAAGCGAATACTTTCTAACTCCTTCAAATCTGATCAATATTGCAGACTCCTGTGGCTACCGTCTCATCATGGCCGTAGGGATGACCTTTATCATGGCGTCCGGCGTCATGGATCTGTCAGCTGGCTCCACTGTCTCACTTGCAGGTGTCATCACCGCTTGGATGCTCCATGCAGGGGCAGGAATTCCCCTGTCTGTAGCGGCCGGACTGCTGACCGGAATAGCTGCAGGCGTTCTAAACGGGCTGCTCATCCACTACACAAAAATCAGTTTCTTTATCATCACACTGGCTATGAGCGGTATGCTCCGCGGCATTTCACTGATTATTACAGGCGGCCGTCCTATCACACGGTTTGGAGCGGCTTTTATGACAATCGGAACAGGCAGACTGGCAGGAATTCAGATCTCTGTGTGGATCGCAGTCATCCTGACACTGGCAGCCGCTGTTGTCCTGAACTGCACAAGATGGGGCAGCTATATCAGAACGCTCGGGAGTAATCCGGAGGCTCTTCAAAAATGCGGTATAGGCATAGCTGGATACCGCATTTCCGTACAGGCTGTCATGGGACTGGCAGCGGCTATTACAGCTGTCATCATCACGGCCAGACTTAATTCTGCCGAGCCCAATGCAGGTATGGATATGGAGCTGGACGCCATCACTGCTGTTGCGATGGGCGGCACGCCTATCACAGGAGGGAAATCCCGCATCAGCGGCACTATGCTGGCCGTTATCATTCTGGGCATCATTCGAAACGGTCTTACACTTATGAGCATTTCCTCAGATTACCAGCAGTGGATCACCGGATTTTTATTGCTGGTCTCTGTCCTCGTATCAGGGATCAGGATTAAAAATACAAAACAAAAATACACAAGAAAAGGAGAATGACTAATGAAAAAACTACTTAGTATCTTATTGGCAGCAGTGCTGGCCATGTCTCTGCTTGTCGGATGCTCCGGCACAGACAGCAGCACAGAGGACACAGATAAGGCGCAGACCACCGAGACAGAAGAAACCTCCTCCAGCGTCGTGGATCAGATACTGGCCGATGTAGAGGCCGAGATGGACAGTCAGCTCGGAGAAGTTCCGGAAAAAAGCGCCGGTGAAAAAGTTGGTATTCTGATCAGCTCTACTTCCAATGAATTCTGGGCCACTATGAAGACACGCTACGAAGAAGCTGCCGCAGACGCAGATCTTGACATAGAAGTATACGAGGCTTCTGCCGAAGATGACGCCGAGGGTCAGCTGGACGCACTAAATACTATGGTGTCCATGGATTTCGACGTGATCATCCTCTCCCCCATCAACGGCACTAATCTGATCCCCGGCATCGTGGCCGCCAATGAGAAGGGTATCAAAGTCATCAACCTTGGTCCCGGCGTAGATGAGGCGGCTCTGGAGGAGGCCGGCGGGCATCTGGATGCCAAGATCACTGTCAATTTTGAGGATCAGGGAAAAATGGTAGCGGAAGATATCGTGAAAAGGCTTGACGGCAAAGGCCAGGTAGCCATTCTGGAAGGCATGGCAGGCGCTGCACAGAGTGAGGGACGTGTCAAAGGCGCTGAGGATGTATTTGCACAGAACGACGGCATCGAGGTAGTAGCGAGCCAGGATTGCAACTGGGATACAGATACAGCCTACGAGGCAACCCGCGACATTATGACAGCCAATCCGGATGTAAAGGCAATCTTTGCCTGCAATGACAATCTTGCTCTGGCAGCTGTACAGGCTCTGACAGAGCTGGGCAACAGCGATGTACTGGTATACGGCGTGGACTACACCTCAGACGCGAAAGCCGCTATCGAGGATGGCACTATGATGGGCTCCATGACCTATTCAAGCGCCATCTACACGAAAGCTGCTATCTCCATGGCTATGAACCTGGCACAGGGCGGCAGCTATGACAAGCCCCTGTATCTTCCTCTGACACTGGTGACACAGGACAATGTGGCAGACATGGACGGATGGAAATAAACCATGAAACATCTGATCGAAACTGCCCTTTTGACTCACGGCCTGTCATCACTGTCCAATGAATACATAAAAAAGCAATGGCCGTTTAAGGAGGCAAATCTTGCTTATCTTGAAAATGGCACAGTAAAGACAGGCACTATAGAAGATTATCTGAAGCTGCGGGAACATCCTGAGCGGATGGCACGCATTGACTGTACTTCTCTGGAGAGTGCAAAATCACAGGGATTGTCCGGAGCTTTCACGGCTTCTGCCACCATGGCTGTGTGCCGTGAACTGGATATACCTATGGCAGTCACTGCCGGTATGGGCGGCATTGGCGATGTGGAAGGGGAAGAACTCTGTCCGGATCTCCCGGCACTCGAGACGATACCCGTCATCCTGATTTCAACAGGCCCAAAGGACATGCTGGACAGGGCGGCCACTTTTTCCTGGCTCCGGAAGCATGGCGTTTCCGTAAAAGGAATCAACACAAGCTCCTGTACCGGTTACGTTTTTAAAGGCAGTCCTCTTCCTCTTGAGTCATTTGACCTGAGTCTTCCCGTTGCAGCCCCGCTTCTTCTCATCAATGAGATCCCTGTATCTGACAGGATCACTGACCGAGAAATACTGACGAAGGCCATCCAGGCAGGACACCAGGCAGCCGCAGAAGGAAGAGCCTATCACCCTGCTGCCAACAGGCGCATCGATGAACTTACAAATGGGTATTCTTCCATAATTCAGCTGGCTTCTCTGATTGAAAATGCCCGTGCTGCCAAAAAGCTTCCTTAAAACGTAAAAAGGCAAAACTGACACAGGGCCATACCGCTCTTCAGACCTTACAGCGGTATGGCCCTCTTCTGTTATCACACTGTTTTCACCGGCACCTTGATCTTCACTACATAGTCCTCCTCCCCGGCTCCCGCAATGTAGCTGATCATATCGTACACATAGCAGTCCCCCGCGATTTTCAAACTTTCTCTCTCTATGAATTTCATCAGCTTCTCAATACTTTTTCCAAATGAATTGTAGGGTCCTTTATGCATGACGGATGCGAAAGTCCCTGCAGGCTTTCTCCTCACATCCTCTCTTTTGCACCATTCATCTGCCCATATATTTTCCGGTATCTTTGTAAAGAGAAAGCTTTCTTTCATCTCCTTCTTCTCCAGCGTTTCCCGCAAAATGATGGATCCCACAAAGGCGTGATTTCGGATGCCGCAAGCCTCACATTTCCGGATATGCTCGCCCAAAAGTCTGGCCGGAGCGTTGCTGCTGTCCCACTCCCTGTACCCAAAATCAGTAACCAGCAGATGCTCTTCCCCGTCCCGCTCTGTCCGGGGTACACCGTACCGGGCATCCAGCGCCTCCTCCGTGATCTGCACCAGCTCCTGCATAAAGCCTGAGAGCTCCTCCAGCTTCTTTTGCTCTTCTTTGATCCTGCGCTGCTTTTCCCTGAACATCTCCAGGAAATATCCCGTGTCAAAATTGCGAATACATTTCCGTATATCCTCCAGGGAACTGCCGGTGTATTTCATAGTCTGGATCAGATCAAAGTCATAGAACTGAACGGCCGTATAGTACCGATAGCCATTGTTTCCCACACGGTCGGGCTTCAATATACCAATCCTGTCGTAATGGAAAAGCGTCTCTTTTGTAGTGCCGCACAGAGACGCAAACTGTCCCGTTGTCAGAAGCTGTTCTGTATTCATCCTCAGATACTCCTCTCCGTTTTCTCTTGACTATTGTGTTACCCTATAGTTTACCATTCCTTGTTGAGGAGAACAACCATCTATGAAAACAGATACGCATACTACATTGAAGACAGATACTCATACTGCCGGCGTACAGGACAGCCATAACCGGATGTTTGACGGAATGTCTCCCACCAGACTCTTCTTCCGGTGCGCCATCCCCAACATGATCAGTATGGCTGTGGTATCGCTGTACACCATCGCTGACGGGATCTTTGTGGGCTACTACATCGGCGCTGAGGCGCTGGCTGCCATCAATCTGGTTATGCCTCTGATCATGATGAGCTTTGCCTTCTCGGACATGGTAGCCGTTGGTTCTTCTGTCCAGATTGCCATCTGGCTTGGAAAAAAGGACGGAAAAATGGCAGGGCGCATCTTTTCCACTGCCTGCCTTCTGATCCTCATCTCTGCTCTTATAATGGGGACACTGGCCTGGCTGTTTTCCTACCCGCTTGTGCAGCTGCTGGGGGCCACCGGGGAAGTGGCTGACCTGGCAGTGAAGTACATGCGTGTCTATGCGGCCTTCTCCGTCCTTATCATGCACTTTTTCGCCGTGGACAATTACCTGCGGATCTGTGGGAGGGTCCACTACAGCATGGCTATGAACGTGGGCATGTCGCTGGCAAATATTGTGCTGGACTGGCTTTTCATCGGCGTCTTCGGCTGGGGGATCGAAGCTGCCGCCCTGGCCTCCTGCCTCAGCCTGATGTGCGGAAACATCATCTGCTTTCTCCCGTTTTTCGCGGGAAAGCTGCCACTTTGCTTCACGCGGGAATGGGTCGGGCTCAGGCTGGTAGGAAATATCGTGGCCAACGGAAGCTCAGAGTTCTTCAACAATATCTCCGGCTCTGTGTGCATGATCATCTTCAACGCCGCCCTCCTGTCTGTCGGGGGATACATGGCAGTGGCGGCCTTCAGCATTATCATGTACGTGGACAGCGTAGTAAAGGCATTGCTTTTTGGTATGGGCGATGCCCTGCAGCCGGCCATCAGCTACAATTACGGGGCAGGAAGCCCTGCAAGGATCTGGGCCATAGAGAGGCGGGTCCAGGCTGCCGGGCTGCTGCTGGCACTGTTGGTGCTCACTTTCATGCAGATCGGCGGAGAAGCGCTGATCGGCCTCTTCGCAAAGGGTGACGGGGAACTGCTCAGCATGAGCGTCAGGGGCATGCGGATCTTTTCCCTGTCCTACCTCTTTACATGGTGCGCCATTTTGTCCGGCTCCTTTTTCACTGCTCTGAACCGGCCTGTCTTCTCCCTTGTGACTGCCGCGGGACAGACCCTCCTGTTCCCTGTCCTCTTTCTCTGTGTCCTGCCCAGGCTTCTGGGCCTGGACGGTATCTGGCTGTCCCCGGTGCTGGCCGGGGCCGCCTCCTTTCTGATGTGCATCCTGTTTCTCCTTGACACCAGCCGGCGCCTGTCCTCCGGGCAAAGGCAGCGGGCATAGAGGCTTGCGCACAGAGGCTGCTGCGATTTTGACCTTTTCAAAAAAAAGCGTTATAATACATTTCGTAGCAGAGAGAAATCCACCCTGCTTACATGCGATATGTGATCTAAGGAGGTAATCAGTCATGAAAAAGAATAACAGAACATCACATACAGCTCAGGCAACCAAATCGATTGTCACAACAAAGGACACCACCAAGGCTATCGAGACAAGGGCCGGCGTCTTAAAGGACGCACCCGAGGCGCCAAAGGCCGAGCTGAAGACACAGATATTTCTCCAGTATCTCGGAACAGAGTGCAGCACTGACGATATTCTTGCAAAGGTCAAAGATATCTGGACAAAGGACATGGGAAAAAAGGCAGAGGATATGAAGACTATCAACGTGTATCTGAAGCCGGAGGAAATGGCAGCCTACTATGTGATCAACGACGAAACAACAGGAAAAATTGCTCTGTAAATTCCTTATGAAAAAGAACACTCCCGACAGATGCGCAAAAGGCGGCATCTGCCGGGAGTGTTTTTGCAGACCTATTCTTCGCTTCACAGGCCTTCTTCCCCGGAATGGAAACGCTTTACACCTCCACACCGGAAAGCCGTATCATCCTGTCGTATGTAAAATGATTGAACACAGCGATGGTCCTTCCCACTCCGCTCATAGCCAGAATCGTCCCTATTCCAATCCCCACCAGATGTCCCGCAAAGACAAAGCTCACCGTGGTAGTGATGGCAATATTGGTCAGATCAAAGCAATTTTTTGTAAAGCCCACGCTTTTGCGGATACAGTCCGCTATAGCCTGTACAATGCCATCGCCCGGATTGGGAATAATGCGCATGTTCAGCGACATGGCCGCCCCGATCCCGGTCAGCACAATGGCGACCACAAGAAACAGGATCCGCAGGACCATCTGTCCCGGTGTGTCCTTCCCCTCTCCATACAGGTTGGGAATCACCGCCGAGAACACATTCAGGAACCTGGTAAACACAAGGCTCAGCGGTATCTGCAGCAGATCCATGAGCACCGTCAGCTTTCTGTCCATCCTGTTTGCATGGGCAAGGACAGCCCCCTCCTCACCGGCCGCTCTCTTGCTGCGGATCAGGTGCAGGCAGATCTGGATGACAACAAAAATGCTGTACAGGGCAAGCGTCATATTTCCAAAATTGTGTCCGGAGATGACAGAAATACTGTAAGCCACAGATATGATAGGCGATACGCCCAGGCCGGTCTTCGTATTCAGCGTAAGTCCCAGCGCCAGGACAAGAAGTCCAAGAAGATAGAAAAACACACGGAACAAGGTGCTTCTGTTGATTTTTCTCAAGTAAATCCCTCCCACTTTCTGCTCCGTTATATTATTCTAAGGATTTTTGAAAAATCTGTCAAATCCATTTCCCGGAACTTCCCGAAAAACTCTTTTTCCGGAAGAATTTCCACATTTTCACACATAGCTTTGGACGCTCACCTCATACAGATCCTCAAAGGGGATTTTTGTGTCCACAACCTTCAGCAGCCGGGCTGTGCCGTCTATCCTCGACACCATCCCCGTCACCTTCAGATATTCCCCCTCGCAAAAGTAGATGACTGTCACCATGTCATTTTTCCTGATCTGCCTGAGCGCGCGGTCCAGTTCCTCTCCCCGCTCCTCAGAGAGCTCTGCCTTGGGCACTGTGATCTTTTCCTTTTTTCTGAGCGCCTCCTCATAGCCCTTCAGGGCTGCGAAGGGCATAAACTGCTTTGCTCTGTCCTGGCGGCTCATCCCGCCCCGCCCGTTTCTGTACGCCATTTTCGCTTTCCCCCTTCTGTAATCGGCTCCACGTTTCTCCTCCGCTCCTGTGTCCTCCGATCTGGCGGTTTCTCTCCATAGTCGTCGCCCCCTCCTGCAGATCCATGCCTCTGACAACTGCATTTTTCCCATATTTTCCCTTGATCTCCAGAAGTGCCCTCTGCATCCGCAGCTCCCGGTCCAGCTCTTCCGGATCCGTAAACAGGTCGTACTGCCTCCAGGCTTCGTCCACCACATGATTGTACGTGACACTAATCCTTCTCACCGGCGTGCGGCGGTCCACGATCCTGTCGTAAAGCCGGGCCGTGCAGGCCATGAGCTGGCGGGAAGAGCTGGTCGTCAAGGTCATGGGCTCTGTGCCGTGAGCAGCCTTTCTTTCTATCCTTCCGCTGTACCCCACATGAAGGGTCACAGAGTCTGTTACAAGCCCCTTCTCCACCAGCTCCAGGCTGAGAAGATCCGCCATCTCTCTGGCCGCCAGTCTGCCCTCCTCAAAGCTGTAGTCCCGGGGCAGCACCTGCCCGTTGGAGACAGAGCTGGATCTGGGCCTGTAGGCCTTGATATCCTCCATCGTAGTGGTCTCCCTGCCCCAGGCGTGATCGATGAGGAGCTCCGCGTCAACGCCGAACAGGCGGTAGAGCAGCCCCTCGTCCGCATGGGCCACCTCCTCCATAGTCGTCAGGCCGGACTGGGCCAGGCGCCGCTGTATCCCGCTCCCGATTCTCCAGAAGTCCGTCAGCGGCCTGTGTCGCCAGAGCTGTCTTTTGTAGCTCTCCTCGTTCAGCTCCCCCACATGCCCCTCGGAGTGCTTTGCCGTGATGTCCATGGCGATCTTGGCCAGATAGAGGTTGGTTCCTATCCCCACAGAGGCGGTGATGCCTGTGGTGTCATACACATCCTCCATAATCCTAACGCCCAGCTCCCGTCCGCTCATCCCATACATGTGCAGATACCGGGTCACATCCATGAACACCTCGTCGATGCTGTAGACATGGATGTCCTCTTTCGCAATATATTTCAGATAAATGCCGTATATCTCTGCCGAGCGGTCAATATAGAGCTGCATCCGGGGCGGCGCCATGATATAGCTGATCCCCTTGGGGATCTCAAACACTCTGCACCTGCCCGGCACTCCCAGCGCTTTCATGGCCGGGGACACAGCCAGACAGATGGTCTTGTCGGTCCTCTCAGGATCAGCCACCACCAGGTTGGTGGTCATGGGATCCAGTCCCCTCTCCCGGCACTCCACGGAAGCGTAGAAGGACTTCAGATCTATGCACACATATGTCTTCTGCTTTCTGCTGGTAACATTTTGAACAGTGTTCTCCATATGAAATCCTCCTTTTTATTTTTTCGAACATATGTTCTTTTCTTGATTATAGCAGGAGCGGGGAGGATTTTCAACTGGGGATTTTTGACAGGAAGATTTGGGTCATGGAAATCTGTACTCGGCTTTCCAATCTCCCCCAAAATTTGTACATGCAAAAAAGGACGAGGCCATTTCGTCGAAACGGCCTCGTCCTTCGGCGCAGTGTTTCCTATTCCATCCGCAGTCTCTCCACCACGCTCTGCTTCTCCAGGTTCAGGAAGCACAGGCAGGGGATGAGAACCGCCAGGATGAGGATCAGCGGGGTGCACACGCCCAGGGGAAGCAGCGTAAAGCGGAAGGTGGAAAAGTCGTCCGCCGCCGTCACAGCCCGCACGCCAATGCCCACTGCCAGGGCGCTGACAATCCAGGAGGTAAGAAGGGTCAGCCCTGCATAGTACAGTCCCTCATACACAAGCATCCGGCGGAGCTGCCGCTTCGTCATGCCCACGCTCTGGATCACGGCAAACTCCCTCTTCCTGGAGACGATGGCCGTGATCATGGAGTTGGCAAAGTTCAGCACGCCCACCAGGGCGATGATGACGCTGATGGCGTTTCCCATGACCGCGGAGGATCTGGTCTCCTCCTCGTACTGCTGCGCCATAGTCTGGCGGGAGGTGACGGGAAGCGTCCTGTCCACAGAGGCGGTGTACCCGTCCAGCAGCTCCTGCATGGCATCCACCTGGCCCTCCTTCACATTGACGTAGAGCCTGCGCATCGTGTTATCCGGATACAGCTCCCGGAAGGAGTCGGAAGGGATCACATACTCCAGCTCAAGACCTGTGTTCTCTCCCGCCTCCAGAGCCCCGTCCACGACGGAGCTATCCGGCAGCACCACTGCCATCACCTGGTAGGTCCTCCCCTCCAGCTCCACCGTCTGGCCGACAGAGGCAGCGGGCAGAGTCTTCCCTCCTTTTGCCTCCTCTTTGGAGATGGACGCAGTGGACACGGCCAGGGCATACTCTCCTGTGGCAAAGGCCTCCGGGTCAAAGGATCCTGCCAGGATGTGATCCTCGTCTGTCATCGCCTCCAGTGGAATCCCATCCAGTCCGAACAGGGTGACTATGGCCTGCTTTTCTTTGATAGAGTTCTCCGCATCCTGGGCCCCCTGGGCATCGTAGCTGGCCCAGTCAGCCAGAATGTCCTCATTGTAGTAGGCAGCCAGATTGGCGGCTGTCCCATCGTCCATCTGCCAGATAAACTGGTGGGACCAGGCGTGGCCGGTCTCCTCCACTCCGTCCGCCTGCTCCACCTGGCTTACAAGCTCCTGGTTCAGCGTGGAGCCCTGGGGATCGTAGCCTCCTGTGTAGTCCTCGCTGGAGGCGTCGGAGAGCTCAAAATCAGCGATAGTCAGGCCGGAGAGATATTTCTCCATATCAAAGGCTGCGTTCTTGGCGTAAAAGCAGCTCAGCAGTACAAGTCCCAGGGACAGGGAGCAGACCACCAGGGCCGTCCGCTTCTTGTTCCGCCCCAGGTTGGCCCAGGCCATCTCGCGGAGGGAGGCGCTGCCCCGCTTCTTTGCCATCCTCTTCGTCTTATCCGGCGCGTCACAGGCCCGCAGCGCCTCCACAGGAGACACCTTCCCCGCAAGGCGGGCCGGGCGCAGGCAGGAGATCAGGACTGTGACCCAGGCAAAGAGGGCGGATCCGAGGAAGATCACCGGGCTTACCGAGACCACGCTCTCCCCCTCCAGCATGCCAAGGAGGGTGGGGACAAGGAGAAAACCGAGTCCCCAGCCCAGGACCAGGCCGATGGGGATGCCGATGAGGCAGAGCCTGTTTGCCTGTCCGTAGATCAGCCTGCGGAGCTGCTTTTTCGTCATACCCAGGGTCTTCAGCTTGCCGTAGAACTGCACATCCGCGGTGACGCTGATCTGGAAAATGTTGTAGATAATGAGATAGCCCGCCACAAAGACAAGGATCATCCCCAGGTACATGGGAAGGCTCTCTGAAAAGGCCGCAGCCCCCATCTCCGGCGAGTAGGCCAGGTTTACCCCGTACTCCAGCCCGATCAGGCCTGTGTCTGCCAGGATACCATCCAAGGTCTCCTCAATGTTCCTGTCACTGTAAAGGCTCACCTGCGCCATGTGGGTACCGAGAATCTGTCCCTCTGACACCGGCCCGTCGGCGCCTCCCGTCATCTGATCCGCAAAGGCCCTGGATACCCATGCCATGCTGGCGTAGCTGGAGGCATTTCCCTCCCAGTAGCCGCAGAGGGTGAAAGTGGAGGCTGTCGTCTCCTGGCTGTTCAGATCTGTCCGCCACTCAAGAGTCACCTGCTGCCCCAGCTCATGGGGAATTCCCAGGTAATCCAGCACAGTGGTGTCCACCGCCAGCTCGTCTTCTGCCTCCGGCATCCGGCCGGCAGTGGGCCAGGCAAAGGAGTGGGCGGCGTAAGAATCGTCCCCCCAGCGGATCTCGGTCTGATGTCCCTTAAGCTCTCTGTTTTCCGCCACTCCCAGCACAATGCTCTCTCCCACCTCCCTCACGTCCGGGTGGGCGCCGATCAGGGCCGCCTCCTCGCCCGTAATGCTCTTAAAGGAGGCCTGGGCATCGTAGCCTGTCTGGCGGAAGGTCATCTCCACCATATTTTTGCTCATGCTCTGAGCCAGCGTGAACAGAGTGGTGAACATGAGCGTGGTCATGAGGATGGCCAGCACAGCCACCACATTACGGCCCTTATTTTTTCTGAAAAGACGGCTACTTAGCGTCTTGATGGGTTGAAATCTTCCTCTCACAGCAAAGCACCCCCTTTACTGTGACACGATGCGGCCGTCTTCAATACGGATGACACGGTCCGCCATGCGGGCAATTTCCGGGTTGTGGGTGATCATGACGATGGTCTGGTGAAACTCCTGGCTGGTGGTCTTAAGAAGACCGATCACATCATCACTTGTCCTCGTGTCCAGGTTGCCTGTCGGCTCATCTGCCAGGATGATGGAGGGCTTGCTGGCCAGAGCTCTGGCAATGGCTACCCGCTGCTGCTGGCCGCCGGACAGGTTGTTCGGCAGATTGTCCAGCTTCTTCGCAAGGCCCAGAAGCTTTACGATCTCCATGATAAATTTCTTGTCCGGCCTGCGCCCGTCCAGGGAGATGGGGAGGATGATATTCTCCCACACGCTCAGCACGGGAACCAGATTGTAGTTCTGGAAAATGAAGCCGATCTGCTTCCTCCTGAAAATGGTGGCCGCCTCGCTGTCAAGCTCTGCCAGCTCCGTACCGCCGATGCGGATACTCCCCTCCGTGGGCGTATCCAGACCGCCCAGCATATTTAAAAGGGTGGACTTGCCGGAGCCGGACGTGCCGATGATGGCGGTGAATTTTCCCCGCTCGATCTCCAGGTCCACGCCGTCCAGGGCTTTGACGAGGGCCTCCCCCTTTCCGTAATATTTCTTCAGCCCTGCTGCCTTTAAGATCGCATCCATTTTTTCTACCTCCTGCTGTCTTGCTTAAACAAGACTCACCGCCCCCTCTATGAGTCCTTCGTACAGCACCATCCGCCGGATCTGCCTCTTCTCCATGCCAAGGCTCTGGTACAGGGCAAATTCCCTCCTCCTGGTCAACACCTTTGTCATGATCACATTCACAAATCCCAGGATGCTGATGCCAAAGAGGAGCGCTCCCGCGAACACCCCCACCGACACCGCCGATGCCACGGACTGCCGGAACTCTCCAAGCTCATCGCTTTTTCGCTCCACAGTCACTCCCTCGTCCCGGCGGATGTCGGCTGTCCTCTCCTCAAACCGGTCTGCTTTGCTGTCATCGATGTTGACCATGATCTGCCGGATGTGGGTCCCCGGGTACAGCTCCTGCAGCGTGTCCGCCGGCATCACATAGTTCAGCGAGAACTCTGCGGCCCTGCTGTTCCTTCCCGCCGGGATGCTGCCCCAGTCCGCCACGGCAGCCATGACCGTAAAGGTTCTGTCTCCGATCTCCACCTGGGAGCCCGCCGGCGCAGAGGATAAGCCCTCCTGGGAGGTAGCCCCCACAGAGATCACATAGTCCCCTGTGGCAAATTTCTCCGGATCAAATTCTCCGTCCAGAATATCGTAGAACAGGACATAGTCCATCACAAGACCCTCGGCGCCAATGAGGACGCTCCGGTACTCCCCCGTCTCCTCAAGCGCGTCAAGGCCGGCCACCCAGCCGGGCTGTCCGGACATAGACTCTTTCCTTGTCACATCTCCGTAATAGCTGTCGATGCCATTGTAAAAATCCACCACCGTCCGGCGCAGCGTCTCGTCGGCAGTCAGGTCCACCTCGTGGGTGAGAAATTCCCCGTACTCCGTAACCTCCGGGCAGGAGCGCAGCTTCTGCGCCATTTCTTCCGTGATATTGCCGGCCTGCTCATTGTATCTCTGGTACTCCCCGCCGCAGGAGGCGTCGATAAAGGAGTAATCGCTCAGATACATCTCATCCGCATAGTAGTCCTCATCGTAGCTGATATAGCGGATGTAGGCACTCCCCAGCACGAGGGAGGCCATCAAAAGGGACAGGATCGCTGCCGCAAAGCTCCGCCAGCCTGTCCCCAGCGAGGCCAGCGCCAGCCGCCAGGCGGTGACCCGCCCTCTCCTTCTCTTCTTCTTTCCACGGTACTCCCGGTTCAGAAAGGCCTGGATCATGGCCGGCGTCCAGCCCTTCATCCGGAAGGTGGAAAAGTAGCAGCCCGCCCAGGCAGTGAAAAGGGAGAGAAGCACTGCCGCCAGGGCCGGCCACAGATGGAGAAGGCTCAGCTCCAGCCGTATACCCGTGTATCCCTCCACAATCCCCCGGGCCAGCCAGAGAAACACGCCAAATCCAAGCGCCAGCCCGGCCGGAACGGCAGGGATGCAAAGGAGCAGCGCATAAGCGCTGGTAAACAGTCCCGTCTGCCCCGGCGTCATGCCCAGGGCCTTCATAGCCGCCAGAAGGGACAGACGCTCATGCAGGGATACAGTCATAATATTGTAGATGAGAAGGAAGCCCCCTGCCACCACAAAAAGGCCCGTCAGAAGATAGCTGACTGCCCTTGCGTTTGCAGTGTCCATCCTGGCGGAATTGTAGGAGAGATTCGTGGTAAAGGACACATCCCCAAGCCCCAGATCTGCCAGGATCTCCTCTGCCCGGTCATCCAGATCCTTCGGCTGCCAGAGCATGACGCCCAGGGTGACGCTCTCCTTCGCCCCGGTCTCCTCCCGAAGGCGGGACGCCTCCTCTTCAGAGATCCAGGCGCAGGACTCGGAGTGGACATTTTCCCCGGACCAGAAGCCGCAGAGGGTGAACCGGTCTGTGTGCTCTGTGCCTTCCCCATCCCTCCATTTCAGCTGGATCACCTTTCCCGTCTCGTGGGGCAGCCCTAAGGAGTCCAGGGTCATGGTGTCCAGGGCGATCTCTCCCATCCTCTCCGGCATACGCCCCTCCTCGGGGACGGCGCTCACCGTCTCGGCATAGTCCTTATCCGCGGCGGCCAGACAGATATTCCTGTATTCCAGAAGCTCGTCCCCCAGGGTGCCCAGGCTGCGGAGCTCCACGCTGCTCTCCACACTGTCGTGCCCGCTGATCCGCTCCGCCTGGTGCTCTGTCAGCCCGGTAAACACAATGTGGCTTGTGGATCCGTACTCCAGCTGATCACTGAGAAGATAAGAGCTGTGGACACTGTCCGCCGTGAAAAAGACCAGGGTGTAAAGGAGGGTCACCAGCAGGACGGACAGAGACAAAAGAGCGGCCCGCACCCTGTCTGCCCGGATCATGCGCCGGGCCAGGCGCAGGCAGACCTTTCGGTTGTCATTGGCCAGGAGCGCCATAGCCACCCCTCCCCTCCGCAAGCCTGCCGTCCTCAATGCGGACGATCCGGTCCGCCGTCTGGGCAATGTCCAGGTCATGGGTGATCATGACGATGGTCTGGCGGTATTTCCGGTTCATCATCTTCAAAAGTCCCAATACGTTCTGGCCGGACTTTGTGTCCAGGTTGCCTGTGGGCTCGTCTGCCAGCACAAGGGCCGGCCTGGCAATGAGAGCCCTGGCGATGGCTGTCTGCTGCCGCTGTCCTCCGGACAGCTCCCCGGGCAGGGCCGACAGCCGGTCCCCAAGCCCCAGCGTCTCCACCAGCTCCTCAAAAAAGCCCCGGTCCGGCCTCTCGTTTCCCATCTCCAGGGGAAACAGGATATTTTCCTCCACCGTCAGCATGGGGATCAGGTTAAAATTCTGGTACACAAATCCCACTTTGTTCCTGCGGTACACAGCAAGCCACGATTCCTTCAGGGTGTCAATCCTCGTCCCTTCCACCCAGATGCGCCCTTCTGTGGGCCTGTCCTGCCCTCCCAGCAGATTGAGAAACGTGGTCTTGCCGCTGCCGGAGGTGCCCACGATCATGGTAAATTTCCCCTTCTCGATCTCCAGGTCAATGCCGTCCAGCGCCTTCACAAGTCCCGCTCCCTGCCCGTAATATTTTTTCAGTCCCTCTGTCTTCGCGATTACTTCCATTTCCTTTATAGTAAAATCCTTTCCCTTCACTCTCTCCTGTACCTGTCGATGCCGGGGCCTTTGTCAGCTTGGCAGGAACACGGAGAAGACGGAGCCCTTCCCCTGCTCTGACTTCACCGTAATGTAACCCATCTCCTGCCGGATGATCTCCTGGGCCAGGTAGAGTCCAAGACCCACTCCGTCCTGCCCGGAGGCCTCCTGAGCCCGGTAAAACCGCTTAAAAATATCGTGGTAATGGTCCGGGGCAATGCCCATTCCCGTGTCCTCAATGTCGATCCTCGTGTAGATCTGCCAGGGCCGCACCCGCACGGTAATGCTTCCTCCCCGTGGCGTGTATTTCACCGCATTGTCCAGTATATTTCCAATGGCTTCCGCTGTCCATCTGGGATCGTGTCTGACCGCCACATCGCTGCCGCACTCTGTCTCCAGCGCGATCTCCTTCTTCTCCGCCCCGGCCCATACAAGGCTGATGGCCCGGGCAATGGTGTCCGCAAGAGAGGCCTCCTCCGGCTTCAGCACAAAGGTTCCTGTCTCCAGACGGGACATCTTGATCAGGGACTGCATGAGGAAATCCAGCTTCCCGATCTGCCCCTCCATAGTTTCCAGAAACTGCTGCCGCTTCTCCTCCGGCAGGTCGTGCTCCTTTAAAATACCCGCGAACATCCGGATATTCGCCATAGGCGTTTTGACCTGATGGGAGATATCACTGACCAGCTCCTGAATCGTCTGCTTATCCCTCTGGCTCTCCCTTCTGGCTTCCCTGGCAATGTCGTAAAACTGCAGGAGCTTTCCCTGCACCTTTGCTGTCAGGCTGTCCTCATAGATCTGAGGCCATCTGTCCGGCTCCCCGGCGATGAGACTGTCCAGGATGTCGCAGAGAGAGTCGGCAAAATCCGCCACCTGCCGCCGTACCCAGGCACGCCACCAGGCGGCCAGGAGAAAGAGGCCGGCGCAGATCCCAAGGAGCCCATACCGCACCTCCCGGCGGGGGACATACTCCCACAAAAGCCATGCCATAGCTCCGACCAAAACAATGGCTCCAAGAAATGGCAGCGCCTCCCGAAGCCTTCTCCTCTTCTCTCTCATCTATCTCCCCCCTGTCCAGATATAGCCCATGCCCCGGACCGTCTTGATGTAAGTGTGCTCCCCGTCCTCAATCTTGGCCCGCAGACGGTTCATGGTGACGGTCAGCGTGTGGTCATCAATATAATTTCCCTCGCTGTCCCACAGCTTGCCCAGAAGGGTCTGCCTGGTGAGCACATTTCCCCCGTTCTCCGTCAGCGTCCGCAGCAGCCTGTACTCGTTGGGGGTGATGGCGATCTGCTCCTGTCCCCTCCTGGCTGTCAGAGCGGCAAAATCCAGACACAGAAAGCCGTCCTCCCACCGGTCCTTCGGGGCAGTCTCCCGCCCCCCGGCGTGCCGCAGTGCCGCCTCCACTCTCTTGAGGAGGATTTTCATACTGAAGGGCTTTGTCACATAGTCGTCCGCTCCCAGGTCAAAGCCTGCCACCACGTCCTCCTCCAGGTCATTGGCCGTGAGGAAGATGACGGGCAGGCCGGGATCCCTCTCCTTCAGCTCCCGGCAAAGGTCAAACCCGCTGCCGTCGGGCAGGTTGACGTCCAGGATAACCAGGTCAAAATCGTCCTCCCCGGCAAGCTGCCGGGCTTTCTTTATATTGTAGGCGGCCACGGTGAGATAGCCGTTCATATCCAGTTCAAAGCAAAGGCCTGCGCTCAGCGTCAGGTCGTCCTCCACTACCATGATCCTTCCCGCGCTCATGTCTTACATTCTCCTTGTCCATAAAATCATACATAAAATCGCGCAGCCGGCCCTTTCGGCGCCGACATCACCATTATATTTCAGCAGGCCCCAAGGGACAAGAGAAAGCTCTCGCTGCCGGGAACTTTTTCATTTGCAATCCCGGGAATATATTGTACAATATCTGTGAAAGCTTAATGCGGGGAGGGCCTTCGATATGCAGGACACATGGGAAAAGAGGAGAAAAAGGATTTTTGAGATCATAGAGGTGGGGACAGAGTACGACTATGTCAGCCGCATCTATGATTTTTTCAACGCCTTCTGCATCATTCTCAATCTGGTGGCCAGTATGGTCTACACCTTTGACGAGTACCGGGCTGCCTACGGCGGCATCCTGATGGTCATAGAGCAGGCCACTGTGGCCATGTTCCTGCTGGACTACCTCCTGCGGATCTGGACGGCAAAATATCTGTATCCGGGCAGCACACAGCCCAGGGCTGTCTTCAAATACATGACCTCCTTCACCGGGATCGTGGATCTTTTGTCCTTCCTGCCCCAGTATCTTCCCTTCTTTTTCCCGGCAGGGGCTATCGCCTTCCGCATGTTCCGGATCATCCGCATTTTCCGTCTGTTCCGCATCAACGCCTACTACGACTCCCTGAACGTGATCACGGAGGTCATTGTGAGCAAAAAGCAGCAGCTTTTCTCCTCAGTCTTCATCATCCTCATGCTGATGCTGGCCTCCAGCCTGTGCATGTACAGTCTGGAGCATGAAGCCCAGCCGGAGGTGTTTTCCAACGCCTTCTCCGGCATCTGGTGGGCCGCGTCCACGCTTCTCACCGTGGGCTACGGGGACATTTACCCCATTACAGTGCTGGGGAAGATGTTCGGCATCTTTATCGCCTTTCTGGGCGTGGGCATTGTGGCCATCCCCACAGGTATCATCTCCGCCGGATTCGTGGATCAGTACTCCCGCATCAAGAGGATGAGCGAGTACGGCCAGGAGGCAGCTATCCATTTCATACAGATCCACCTGACAGAGCAGGACAAGTGGGCCGGAAAGACCATCTCCCAGCTCCACCTGCCGGCCCGGGTCATCGTAGCCGCCATACAGCGGGATCACCGGATCATCGTCCCCCGGGGCAGCATGATGCTGAAGGCCGGAGACGACATGGTTCTCGGTGCCGAGTCCTTCCACAACAACCAGGGTGAGCGCATCCAGCTCAAGGAAATGGTACTCCAGAAAAACCATCCCTGGATCGGCCAGCGCATCCAGGAGCTGGACATCTCGAGGAAATCTATCATCGTCCTTGTCAAGAGAAAGGGCCGCACCCTGATTCCCAACGGGAACATGATCCTCCGGGAGCAGGACATGGTCATCTTCTACTCCCAGATACACATGGCCAGCGCTACGCAGATAGAGGTGTAGCTCTCCCGCAGGGAAACAGCAGGCAAAAGATATTGATAGATTTTTTTAATTTATAATTGACAAAACGTGTGCAAATATGATATAAGTATCTAGTGACCGATTTAAGTCGGAAGCAGGTACAGGGGATTGGTCAAATGGTATGACAGGAGTCTCCAAAACTCTTAGCGGGAGTTCGATTCTCTCATCCCCTGCTTTTGAAAAGCCTTGGGAACGGCGTAAAAGCGTTGTTTCTCAGGGCTTTTATCTTTACCAAAAATTCACGATACAACTATTAATTCTTAGTCTTTATCAACATGTACAGAAATCCTGATGGAGAAAACAAAAATGCCCATATTACTTGATCATCAATTGCAGGAACAGATACCGCATGATATCTCAGCTTTTCCCATTGCATTTTATTGCGATGAGCTTGCCGCCCTGCCAGACCATGCGGGACCTATTCACTGGCATCCCTACTTTGAGATTGCCACAGCGCAAAGTGGTGTCCTTGACTATCAAGTGGGACAAACCCATACGATTCTGGAGCCGGGGGACAGCATCTTCGTCAACCAAAATGTGCTCCACGGAATCCGACAGCTGTCCGGCGCAGAGCCGGATCACCTTCCGATCATTGTTTTTTCCGCCACAGTGGTTGCCCCGGAGAACAGCTCTGTCTACCAGAAATATATCCAGCCGATTCTTGCGTGTAACTCTCTGCCCTTTGTTGTGTTCCGACACGACAGCAGTCTGTGGAAAGAGGTCCACAGGTGGATCCGCGCTACGTATCACGCCATACGGGAACATTCCGATTGTTACGAGCTGGAGGTTCAGCGCAATATCTCATGCATATTGGAAGCAGTCTTTCGCAATTTTGACTCTCTGCCAAAATCCGAAGCGTCACGGGTACAGCTGAACGCCCAGATACGGCTTCAGAAAATGCTGTCATATATTTACAAAAATTACGACCAAACGGTCACTCTGACAGACATCGCCGACGCCGCCAATATCAGCCGCAGCGAAGCGGGACGTTGTTTCCAGTCCTTTCTGGGGTGTTCTCCGGTGGAGGCGCTCATTCAGTACCGCCTTCAAACAGCGCAGCGTTTGCTGCGGGAAACCACGCTGACTCTGCAGGAGATCAGTTTTGCCTGCGGATTTCATTCTGTCAATTACTTCAGTCGTCAATTTCGCAAAAGATACGGATATTCACCCGGTGAAAAACGCCAGCGGAAATGAAGTTTGGGTAAATAATGCTTCTATTTGACGCTATAGTGCCTTTGACTTTGAAGGTTTTGATTATATAATACGCTTAAATTCGAGTTTGAAAGGAGATCCACCATGGAATTTAAGTGGTTAAACAAAAGCCGGATCGAACAGAGGAAGAGCCGGAACTGTTGGACAAAATGTTGTTTTGAACTTACCGATTTTGGTACGCATACTGTGGCAAGTGTAGTGACAAAGGGGAATTCCGATGATGCCAACGGATGCAATCTGGAAGGCAACACTGCCTGGCTGCGAGTTTGTCGGGTGGGCAACAATTTCGCGTTTCACTACTCTGTAGATGGTGTCAATTTTTATATGATACGATATTTTCATCTCCCTGCGGATCCCGCCATCAAAGTGGGACTCCTGGCACAGGCTCCGATAGGCGACGGCGGCGTCCGGGTGTATGAAAATCTCAGCATTGAAAAAAAAACATTAAAAAACATTCGGGCAGGTAAGTAATATGGCTGAAACCA
This sequence comes from Faecalicatena fissicatena, assembly GCF_016900595.1. Lineage (NCBI taxonomy): Bacteria > Bacillati > Bacillota > Clostridia > Lachnospirales > Lachnospiraceae > Faecalicatena > Faecalicatena fissicatena. The sequence continues at coordinate 60,269 of NZ_JACLYY010000014.1, read as the reverse complement.
GAAAGTATCAAAAAACACTGACAGCCTGCTATCTGGGATTTGTCACCCAGGCCATAGCCGCCAACTTCGCCCCCCTTCTGTTTCTTACTTTCCAAAATACCTACGGGATCTCGTTGAAAAAGATTTCCCTGATCCCCGTTGTATTTTATCTCACCCAGCTGCTGGTTGACCTTGGAGCGAGCAGGTTTGCGGACAAAATTGGTTATCGCATCTGTGTGGTGACATCCCAGGCAGTTTCAGCAGCAGGGCTTGTGCTGCTGGCGGTTCTCCCTGAAGTACTCCCTGTGCCATTTCCGGGTATCCTCATCGCAGTGGTGTTTTACGCCATCGGTAGCGGTCTTGTGGAGGTACTGGTAAGCCCTATCGTAGAGGCCTGCCCCTTCGAAAACAAGGACGGCAGGATGAGTTTACTGCACTCTTTTTACTGTTGGGGTGCGGTGGCCGTAATCCTGGGTTCCACTCTCTTTTTTGCGGTGTTTGGCACCGAGAACTGGAGGATACTCACGCTGATCTGGGCACTTGTACCGCTGGTAAATGTCTTTCAGTTCCTCACATGTCCCATGGAGCGTCTGGTCGAAGAAGGCGAGAGCTTGCCTCTTCGCAGGCTGCTCCGACTGCCGCTATTGTGGATGATGATTTTACTGATGATCTGTTCCGGCGCATCCGAGGCGGCCATGGCGCAGTGGGCATCCGCCTTTACAGAGGCAGGACTCGGCGTCTCTAAAACAGTTGGGGATTTGGCTGGCCCCTGTCTGTTTGCTGTTTTCATGGGTATCTCCCGTATGCTGTATGGAAAAATGAGCGGGAACCTGAACCTGACAAAAACCATGCTGCTGAGCGGCTTGCTGTGCGTGTCTTGCTATCTGCTGGCCTCCCTTTCCCCCGTGCCGCTTCTTGGCCTGACAGGGTGCGCTCTTTGCGGTTTCAGCGTAGGCATTATGTGGCCAGGCACGATCAGCCTTTCTTCCCAAAAGTGTCCGCAAGGCGGCACCGCTATGTTCGCTTTTTTGGCATTAGCAGGAGATTTTGGCGGAACAATAAGCCCGGCATTGGTAGGGAGCCTCTCGGAACTGGCTGACGGCAATCTGAAAGCGGGACTGCTGGCCGCTACAATCTTTCCGATTCTTCTAGTGATTGGCTTGCTTACCGTGAACCGAAGGATGAAGGGTTCCATTTGAAGGCAACCGGATGGTACAGAGAAAGCCGGAAGCGCTCATTCACAGCGCTTCCGGCCTTTTTCCCGCTGAAAGATATAAAATCTCCTCCGTCATACGCAGCCCGCCTCTATCATATAATAAAGAGACAACTGTAAGAGCAAGGATACAGCCCTATGTACCGCAAAATAAAACCACTCCCCTGCCTCCGGGTCACACTTCTCCTGGCCGCCGCCTTTCTCCTCGGCCGCACCGCCGCCCAGGTGACCTCCTTTGTCGCCGCCTCCCACTCTGACCGGATCCAGTCCTCCGCGGAGGGGAACTGGGGCCTTGGCTTCCAGGAGGAGGGCCAGCCCCCTGTGGGAAACGCCACCTCCCAGGAGCTGGCACGGTACGACGCCTACTATCTGGGCGACACAGATAAAAAGCGGATCTACCTGACCTTTGACGCAGGCTATGAGAACGGCAACACCAAGCCCATCCTGGATGCACTGAAAAAGCACGAGGCTCCCGCCGCCTTTTTTGTGGTGGGCAATTTTATCTCTGAGAACCCGGACCTGATCCGCCGGATGGAGGAGGAAGGACACATTGTAGGCAACCACACCTCCACCCACCCCGATATGTCCCGGATCTCCACTCTGGAGACCTTCCGGGAAGAGCTGGATGGTGTGGAAGCATCCTATAAAAAAATCACCGGAAAGGAGATGACAAAGCTTTACCGCCCGCCCCAGGGGAAGTACAATGTGGAAAATCTGAAGATGGCCAAAGAGCTTGGCTACCACACCTTCTTCTGGAGCCTGGCCTACGTGGACTGGTACCAGGACGACCAGCCCTCAAAGGAGGAGGCCTTTGACAAGCTGCTTGGCCGCATCCACCCGGGCGCCATCGTCCTCCTCCACAGCACCTCCTCCACCAACGGGGAGATCATGGATGAGCTTCTGGGAAAATGGGAGGACATGGGCTACTCCTTCGGCTCCCTGGAAGAGCTGATCCAGTCAGACAGATAGCGTAAAAAGAGGCACCCCCTGTCCTAGAGGATATCAATGTACTCCCCTGCCAGAGCTTTGTTCATGCTGCGCACCGCGCAGAATTTACCGCACATGCTGCATGTGTCGCTGTGGTCGTCCTCCGGGCTCCTGCTGTCCCGGATCGCTTTTGCTGTCTCCGGATCAAGGGCACATGCAAACTGGGCATCCCAGTCCAGCTTCTGTCTCGCCTCGGCCATACGGTCGTCTATATCTCTCGCACCCGGGATACCCTTGGCGATGTCCGCCGCGTGAGCCGCGATCTTGGAGGCGATGATGCCCTGCTTCACGTCATCCACATTGGGAAGGGCCAGATGCTCTGCCGGCGTCACATAGCACAGGAAGGCAGCGCCGCTCATGGCAGCCACCGCGCCGCCGATGGCTGCTGTGATGTGATCGTAGCCCGGCGCGATATCTGTGACGAGAGGTCCAAGTACATAGAAGGGGGCGCCCATGCAGATGCTCTTCTGCACTTCCATGTTGGCAGCCACCTGGTCAAGGGGCACATGTCCCGGTCCCTCTACCATGACCTGCACATTGTGGTCCCAGGCCCGCTTGGTCAGCTCGCCTAAGCGGACCAGCTCCTCGATCTGGCACACGTCTGTGGCGTCGGCCAGACAGCCGGGACGGCAGGCGTCTCCCAGGGAGATGGTCACATCATACTCCTCGCAGATGTCCAAAATCTCGTCAAAATACTCATAAAAGGGGTTCTCCTCCCCGGTCATGCTCATCCAGGCAAACACCAGGCTTCCTCCCCGGCTCACAATGTTCATTTTTCTCTTGTGCTTCCGGATCTGCTCAATGGTCTTGCGGGTAATGCCACAGTGGAGCGTCACAAAATCCACTCCGTCCTCCGCGTGGAGACGAATCACATCAATGAAATCCTTGGCCGTCAGAGTGGCCAGATCCCTCTGATAATGAATCACACTGTCATATACCGGCACTGTCCCGATCATAACCGGGCACTCGCTTGTCAGCTTCTGCCGGAAGGGCTGGGTGTTTCCGTGGCTGGAGAGATCCATGATGGCCTCCGCCCCCAGATTGACAGCGCTCATCACCTTCTGCATCTCGATGTCATAGTCCTTGCAGTCCCTGGACACCCCTAGGTTTACATTAATCTTTGTGCGGAGCATGCTGCCCACGCCCTCCGGATCCAGGCAGGTGTGGCGCTTGTTGGCGCAGATCGCAACCTTCCCTTCCGCCACCAGCTGCATGAGCTTTTCTACCGGCATCTTCTCCTTCTCTGCCACCCTTTTGATCTGGGGTGTCACAATGCCCTTGCGGGCCGCATCCATCTGTGTTGTGTAAGCTTCCATTTCTCCTACCTCCATTTGTATTTGTCCTGTTTTCTCCGACGCCGGCCATGGAAAACGCAGGACAAAGGAACGCAAAATTCCCTTCTCCCCGTCCGGATGCCGACGCCTTCACCTCTGTATAACGCGGTGATCATCATGGCTGTATTTCCTCCTTTGCAGTACAACCAGATTTTTCTATAGCGGCAGAAGGTGGTGTCCCCAATCTGCCGCTTTTTCAGAGGGCACGCCCTCCGATAAACACATTTACCCTGCTGCCCGCAGCTGGCTCATCACGCCGCCCTTCTCCAGCACTGTGATCAGGATAAAGGCCAGTATGCTCCCCGCCACTGTAGACACGAGGAACGGGACAACGTACACGAAAAGTCCCGCAGGCTCCATCCCCATCAGAAGTTTGGCTGCCGGGTAGGCGCAAAGTCCGCCCAGGATGCCTGTCCCAAGGGCCTCTGCCACGCAGGTCGGGGCCAGCTTCTTACAGGCCGCATAGACCAGTCCGCAGCAGAGGGCTCCCACCATGCTGCCGGGAAATGCCAGAAGGCTTCCGATCCCCAGGATATTGCGCAGAAGGCTTGCCGTAAACGCAATCCCCACGCCCCAGCCGGGTCCCAGCGTAACCGCGGCCAGAATGTTGACCATGTGCTGTACCGGAGCGCATTTGCTGCCCGCTATGGGAAAACTGATCAGACTCCCCACCACGGCCAGGGCTGTGAGAACTCCCGCCAGCACCAGCTTTTTCGTTGCTGTATTTTGTTTCATCAATACACAGCTCCTTTCTCTATGTCCTCAGATCCAGTGGAAAGCTTTGCTGTGAAATAAGAGTTCCGCTTGCGGAACTTTCGCGCCGAGCGCAGTCGCTTTAGCGACTATTTTCTGCTTTGCGCGAGTGCGCATCCCACGGAGTGTTTTGTTTGACAGAAACAAGGTTTTCTATCAAACAAAAAGAGATGCACGAGGGCATCTCCATTTCACACACGAATACACATCCCTACGTTGGCATTATCCAAATCAGGTTGCGGGTCGAGACGATAACAGCCTCCTCTCAGCCGGCTAACGGCCAGCTCCCCGTGACACGCTTATTCAACTGTATCTGATCACTTGTCATTATAGACCTGCCGGAGGTCATTTGCAAGGATTTTCGGTTCTCTATTTTGTTACCTGCTCCTCCATCCTGACCCTGGGAAGGTTCCACCGGTAGTGGGAGGCCAGACACCGGATCCCCAGGACAAGCAGCACTCCGGCGAACATGGCCGTCGTGATCCCGGTCGTCCTGTAGAGAAGCGTGCAGGCCACGGCTCCGGCTATGGAAGCGCAGGCATAGATGTGGCGGACAAATATGTAGGGCGGGACCCCTGCCATGATGTCCCGGAGAAGTCCCCCTCCCACGCCGGTCACTGTGCCGGTGAAGATCAGAAGGAATGTATTGTCCCCGTGCCCCTGCTGGATGCCTGCGTTGACACCCACCACAGTAAAAATTCCCAGCCCCACCGCGTCCATCAGGAGCATGGCTCCGTCGTACAGCTTTCCCAGCCTGCCGCTGGAGCGAAAGCTGCGAAAATACGCCACCCCGAATACAAGGCAGGACACAAGGACCGCCACCGTCGCGTAGACCGGATCCCGAAACACATTGGGAGGAATGATCCCTACCACCACGTCCCGAATAGCTCCTCCGCCCACGGCGGTGACCACTCCCAGCACGCACACGCCAAATATATCCATAGATTTGCGGATGCCCACCAGCGCGCCGGAGACCGCAAAGGCCACCGTGCCGATGATCTCCAGTATAAAGACAATGTTATCCTGCACACTCATTTTTCTTTTCCTCTCATACTCATCATTCTCATACAGGGCATAACAGCCCAGGTCATTATAGCACAATTCCATACCATGACAAGTCTAAAAAGAAAACTCCGATAAGCAGACCTATAAGCAGCTGTCCTTGCGCCGGCCGCTCTCTCCCCAGTGTCCCGGCGTCACAGCTTCCAGCCCGCCGCCGTCTCCCTGGCGTTCACAAACCTCCGATAAATGCCCTCCTCCTGCATCAGCTCCTCATGACGCCCTCTCTGGACAATTTTCCCTTTATCCACCACAAGGATCTGGTCTGCATGGCGGACTGTCTTCAGCCGGTGGGCGATCATGAGGATGGTCTTCTCCTTTGTCAGAGCGTCGATGGCCTCCACCAGCTCCTTCTCATTCTCCGGGTCCACATTTGCCGTGGCCTCATCCAGGATGATGACCGGGGCGTCCTTCATCATGGCCCGGGCGACGGACAGACGCTGCTTCTCTCCCCCGGACAGGGAAGCCCCGCCCTCGCCGATAACCGTGTCATAGCCCTCAGGCAAAGCCATGATAAATTCGTGACAGCAGGCCTTTTTGGCGGCCTCCACCACCTTCTCCATGGGCGCCTCCTCCTGACCGAAGCGGATGTTGTTGGCGACCGTGTCCTGGAACAGGTACACGTTCTGGAACACAAAGCTGAAATTTTTCATCAGGCTGTCCATGCTGTAATCCCGCACATCCACGCCTCCCAGCCGCACGCAGCCCTGATCCACATCCCAGAACCGGGAGATGAGATGGCACAGGGTGGTCTTTCCTCCTCCGCTGGGCCCCACAATAGCTGTGGTGGTCCGCTCCGGGATGTGAACCGTGATCCCGTCGATGATGGGCCTCTTATCGTAGGAGAACGCAATGTCCTCCACATCGATGTCGTGACTTTTGGGCGTCAGGTCCCTGCCCTCTGTGTCCATGGGCTGCAGATCCAGGATTTCCTGTGCCTTATCCACGCTCACGTCCACAGTCCGCAGCAGAGCTGAGTAGTTTCCCGCCGAGTCCAGGCTGGAATAGACGATAAAGGAGCAGATCATCATGGAGATGCACACGATCAGATCCATTGTACCCGCCAGATAAAACCAGATGGACAGGAGGGTCATGGCCACGCCGGTCATCTTGGTGACAAAATTCTGGACGCACATGTAGGGAATAAATGTCTTCTCCAGCGTAAAGTTGCAGTCCTCATTTTCGCTGATAGCCGCATCCAGCTTCCGGCTCTGGGCACTCGTCATATTGTAGGCCCGCACCTCCATGATGCCCTGGATGTACTCCAGCAGCTTTTCCACAAGGCCGGAGTCGGCAGCGATCTTTCTCGGGGAGACCTTCTCGGATTTCCTCTGCATCCGGCTGTTGACAAGGAAGAAAAGGAGAAGGCCCGCCAGCACCACCAGGCCGATCCGCCAGTCGTAAAAGAGCAGCATGGCTGCGATGATGAGGGTGGTGAGCACGCCTTGGGTGGTGAGCATGACCACTCTGGTGGCCACGTCCCCCAGGTTCTCCATGGTGTTGGTGGTGACGGAGGTAATGTATCCCATGCTGTTGCTGTTAAAATAGCCCATGGGCAGATACCGCAGGTGCTCTGCGATCTCGATCCGCTTCCCCGCCGCGGTGCCGTAGCCCGCCTCACACTGGATGATGGTGTTGTAATACTTCACGATGAAGCCGCCGATGATGCTGACAAGACAGATGCCCAGGCACTGCCAGATCACCGCTGTAGTCACATTTCCCCCGATGACCGCGTCCAGCATGAGCACGATAGCCGGGATTTTCAGGGCCTCAAAGAGGGCCATCAGCACGCCGAAGAAGATGGACAGGTAAAATTTGCGCCGGTTCTCTCCCCCGCAGAAATCAAAAAATTTTCTCAGAATTTTAAGCATGAAGCTCCCCTCCTTCCTCTTTTTTGGCAGCCTGGTCCTTCACGGACATGTGGGCCGCCCACATCTGGCTGTAGAGACCGCCCTGGGCCAGCAGCTCCCCGTGGGTTCCCGCGGCGTCCACCCTGCCATCCCGGATCACAAAGATCCGATCCGCATCGCTGACGGTGGACAGGCGGTGGGCGATGACGATAAGCGTCTTTCCCTGCACCAGCCTGGCCACGGAGGCCTGGATCACCGCCTCGTTCTCCGGGTCCATGTAGGCAGAGGCCTCATCCAGTATCACGATGGGCGCGTCCTTCAGCATAGCCCGGGCAATGGCGATGCGCTGCCGCTCGCCGCCGGACAGATGGCCGCCGCTGCCCCCTGCCACTGTGTCGTAGCCTTTTTCCAGGCCCATGATGAAGTCGTGGCAGCCGCTCCTTCTGGCCACCTCCTCCACCTCCCCGTCCGTGGCGCCGGGGCGCCCCATACGGATATTTTCCCGGATGGTGTCGTCAAAGAGGTAATTGTCCTGGGAGACGTAGGCGATCCTCCGGTTATACTCCTCCAGGGACAGATCCCGGATGTCCACGCCGCCGATCCGGATGCTCCCCTCCTTCACATCCCAGAGGGAGGCGATCAGCTTGGCGATGGTGGACTTGCCGGAACCGGAGGGCCCCACAAGGGCGGCGACGCTGCCCGAGGAGATCTCCATGCTGACGCCGTGGAGCACCTCCCTGTCGTGGTAGGCAAAATGAACGTTCTCCAGCGTGACAGAGTGGTCCGAAGGTCTGGCCCTGTCCTTCTTTGGCCGGTCCAGCTCCTCCTGTGTAAGGATCTCTGTCACCTCCCCGATGATGGTCCCCATCTTTCCCAGGTCGTCTGTGTAGGACATGCAGGTGATAAGGGGCTGGATGAGGCCCACGGACAGCAGGATGATCATGATGAAATCCACCGGAGCCAGGCTGCCGTTCCTGACAAAGAGTCCCCCAAAGGGCAGCACCGTCAGGGCCGTGCAGGGGATCACCACCATGCCCAGGGAGAAGGGGATATTGCACTTTCGCATCCACTCCACATAGCAGGCCGCCCCCTCCTTTGCCGCTGTGACAAACCGGTCGTAGGAGGTCTTCGCCTTCCCGAAGGCCTTGATGACCTCGATGCCGTTGATGTACTCCACCGCTGTGTCATTTAAGGTCTTTGTCTTTGCCAGTACATTTTTGTAGTTCTCCTCGTACCCGATCATCATCATGGAGTAGAACAAAAGTCCCAGGGGCAGGGTGATAAGAGAGATGAGCGCCATCCTCCAGTCGATGGTCAGCATGTAGAGGAACACCAGCACCGGGGCCAGTATATTTCCCGTAAACTCCGGCAGCACGTGGGCCAGCGTGGTCTCAATGCTGTCCGTCCTCTCCATCATGATGTTCTTCAGCGTCCCTGACGGTCTGTCCTTCACGTACCCTAACGGAACCCGGGACAGCTTGTCGCACATCATCCTGCGCAGCTGGGCCAGCACATGAAAGGTGGCCTTGTGGGAGCAGGTTGTGGAAATGCTGTGAAGGATGACCCTGGCCGTCCAGAACGCGGCCATGACAAGGCCGGACGCCAGATAGGCCTGCCAGTTCCTGTCCCCCTCCACCAGTCTGTGGATCATATCCCCCATGATCAAATAGGGGATGACTCCGCACACCACGCCCACGGCTGCCACCGCCACGCTGACTGCGTAGAGCCCCCTGTGGGTTCCCGCAAATGTCATGACCCACCCCAGGGTAGACCTTTCCTTCTTTCTTTTTGCTTCCAAATGAAATCCCTCCTTTATTCTTACCTTCCGTCTCATCCGTGCGTTAGTTATTTCTAACCGTCTGGCAAAAGAAAAAGGGAATGCTCCCTGTTTTCTCCTCAGCGGCTTTCGCCGCCGCTCTGTGTATCCGCATCTTCACCGGCCTCCCTGGCTTCGCCCCCGTCAAAATCAACGCCCATGATCCGCATCCACCCGCCGGTGTGGAACTCCCTCAGCTGCCGTATCCGCCTGGACGCCGCCTCCTTTTCCATATCGTGGGCCACCATCTCAAACATGCCAGTAAACAGGCCGCTGGAGATCATGTGACACAGCTCCCTGTCTATCTCGGGCATGGGATGTCCTGTGGACTCCACGGCCTCGATGTAGCGGTAGGTGGCCTCCACCTCCTTCTCTGTCATCTCATGGATAAACTGTTCATAGGACGTGCCCCCGGCGGAGCAGATGAGGAGCTTGCACTCTGTGTAATGGTCATACACATAGTCCAGGATCTGCCCTATACAGTCGCCTGTCACCCGGGACATGGCGCCGGTCTGCTCACTGGCGGGCATCTCCCGGATGGCGGCAAGTCCCTGGTCAAAAAAACCCATCACTGCCCTGGCGTGGGGCCCTGCCAGAGCGTCAAAGAGGGCCTCCTTTGTGGGGTAATACCGGTAAAATGCCCCGGTGGTGACGCCCGCCTCCTTCACGATCCTGCGAAGGGAAGCCCGCTCAAAGCCCTTTTCCAGGAATTCCTCCCGGGCCGCCTCAAGGATCCTCTCCTGTGTTCCCTTCTCTTCTTCCATGGCCTTCCTCCCCTTTGTATCCTGCCTCTCCCCGCCGGAAACAGCCTCCGCTGCTGCGGCCCCTTTCACATCGGACCTTCCGGCAGAGATAACAGTGTGTGCTAACACTGTTATCAGTGTAGCAGAAAATGTGTCCGGGCACAAGAGGAAGGGCTGTATATGAGATTTTTTCTCAACTGGGATAAAGGTATAAGAAAAGGCAGGCTCCTGTCCTCTGGAGCCTGCCGGCTGTTGACTGATCATTTTCACGCGATTTTGCGGTTATTTCTCTGTCTGTGTTCCCCGCAGGGTCCTGATGTGATGGATGCCGTAGAGGGCAAAGGACAAAAGCAGCATGGCCGCACAGATTCCGATCAGGAGCCGGGATACCCCCTCAGGGATATTGTACCAGAACAGGTGCAGGACCATCATGGCGTAAATCAGCCAGGTGGTGACCTTTCCGTGCCAGTCAGCCCCGAACACGCTGCCCGTCTTCCGTATCACCAGAAGTCCGGTGATGGCCATGAAGATTTCTTTTACCACCATGATGGCAAGCGGGACTGCCATGAGGGGAAATCTGGTCAGGAGACAGGCCAGCATGGCTGCCTGGGTCAGCTTGTCCGCCACCGGGTCCAGCACCTTCCCCAGGTCGCTGGTCATATGAAAATGCCTGGCTATGAGCCCGTCCGCCGTGTCCGTCAGGCCTGATATCACCAGCACGATGCCGGTCCATATATACTCCTTCTGCACGCAGTACAGCCAGGCAAAGACCGGTATCAGGCAGAGCCGGAAAAAGGACAGGAGATTGGGAATGGTCAGTATCCTGCGGGTTGTCTCTTCATGCTTCATGGCGGGATGCTCCTTTTTATCTTGGCCTCATTGTCCATCTGCCGGACACCGCCGCCCGACAGAAAAGCCCTGAGGTCTGTCTGTGTAAAAGTATATACCAAAGTCAGCCCTCAGGCAAGGCATCCCGGAAAAATCAGGTCAGCTCCTTAATAAAGCTCCCGCACTCTACTCCTCTTCAAAGAGCACCTTCCCGTTTGTCTCAATGACTTTCTTGTACCAGTAGAAGCTGTCCTTCCTGAAGCGGTCCAGCGTGCCGCCCTCCTCCTCTTCCCGGTCCACATAGATAAAGCCGTACCGCTTCTGATATCCGTTCAGCCAGCTCAGAAGGTCGGTAAAGGACCAGGTGCAGTAGGCCAGTACCTGGCAGCCCTCCTCCACAGCTTCTCCCAGCGCCTTGATATGCTCCTTCAGATAGCAGATCCTGTACTCGTCATGTATCTGACCGTCCTCAGTCTTCTTGTCAAAGGCTCCCAGCCCGTTCTCAGAGATGACTATGGGCAGCGCATAGCGGCTCGTAATCTCTCTGCAGCAGAACTGAAGTCCCGAAGGATCGATACTCCAGTCCCAGTCTGTGGTCAGCAGATACGGGTTGGCCGGATTTTTGTAAATCCCCGGCATCCCCAGCTCCTGGGCGGAGCCCTTGACGCCGGTCGTGTTCATAGTCCCGTAGGGAGTGGCCCCGTCCATCGGATTGTACTCGCAGACGCAGCTCTGGTAATAGTTCACGCCCATAAACGTGATCTGCGCTGCCGCCTGTCTGAGAATCTCCTCATCTCCATCAGCCATGTCCGGCGCGATCCCCTTTTTCTTCAGATATGTCATCGCCGCAACAGGATAGCGCCCGTATGCATAGACATCCATCCACCAGTAGTTTTTCAGGTCATCGTAGTTGGCTTTTGCCATAGCGTTGATAGGCCTGCAGTCCAGGGCATAGGAGGGTGTGTAGGCGAAGCTTGCCCCTATCTGTCCCTTCCCGCCCATCTGCCGATAGGCCAGCACTGCCTTTGCATGAGCCATAAACGCATGATGGTTGACCTGATAGAACATTTTCTGGTCATCAAATTTGCCCGGCGGATGCTGGGCTGTCAGCCATCCCAGCGAGGTAAATATATTCTGCTCGTTCAGAGTGATCCAGTACTTCACCTTTCCGTCAAACCTGGAAAACAGCGTTTTTGCATACTGTACATAATCATCGATGATGCGGGGGCTCTCCCACCCCCGATACTCATCGACAAGGGCCTGGGGCAGATCCCAGTGGTAAATGGTCACCATAGGCTCTATGCTGTATTTCAGGCACTCGTCAATGATATCCTGGTAAAAGGCCATTCCCTCCTCGTTGACTTCCCCGGTCCCCTCAGGGAAGATCCTGGCCCAGGAGACAGAGAAACGGTATGTCTTCAGCCCCATCTCTGCCATCAGCGCAATATCTTCTTTGTACCTGTGATAGTGGTCCACTGCCACATCTCCTGTGGTGGCTTTGTAGGTCTTGCCCGGGATGCGCACAAACGCATCCCAGTTCGTCATCCCTTTTCCGCCTTCCTTCCATCCGCCTTCTATCTGATAGGCGGCAGAAGCACTCCCCCAGAGAAATCCCTCCGGAAATCCTGATGCTCTCATCTGTTCCATGTCTCTTCCTCCTTTTCTTTTCAATCAGCGTACTACCAGTATCTCATCAAGCTCCTTCACCGGCCCGGAGGCGGTGGCAGACACATCCGCAAATGCATCCGTGTTGGATACGATGACCGGAGTCGTGATGTCATATCCCGCCTTCACGATCTCATCCTTGTCAAACTCCAGGATAACTTCTCCCTTCTTGACTGTATCTCCGGAAGCCTTTTTCGGATAGAAATATTTTCCCTCCAGATTTACCGTGTCCATGCCTACATGTATCAGCAATTCCACACCGTCACTGCTGGTCATCCCGACCGCATGTCCGGTCTCAAACATCATATCTATCTTCCCGTCAAAGGGGGATGCCACTTCGCCCTTCTCCGGGATGACAGCGGCTCCTTTTCCCAGGATTCCCTGTGAAAATGTAGCGTCCTTCACCTGCTCCAGCGGAATGCACTCTCCCTGGATAGGGCTCAGGATACGGATTTCTTTTCCCTCTGGAAGGGGAGCGGCTGCAGGCTGGGCCTCTTCTGCCAGGATAGCCTCATCCTCGTCATCCTCGTCCACAATATCTTCAAAGCCGATCAGCATAGTGGCGATAAATGCCACAATGACTGTTATGACAATGGTAAGGGCCGCTATCAGAAGGCTGGCTGCTCTGTCCTCCTCCACATACTGGACGATCGTCACGATTGCCGGTGTCGCGATGCCAAAGCACTTCATCTGGAAAAAACCGCCGAAGAGTCCGCCTGCGACAGCTCCGATGCAGGCCCCCAGCATTGGCCTTTTCAGTCTCAGTGTCACACCGTAGAGAGCGGGCTCTGTAATACCTGCCACAAGTGCGGAAAACGCGGAGGAGCCGGCAACCTGTTTGAAGTCTTTGTTTTTGCTCTTTACAGATACGGCGAGAGAAGCAGCACCCTGCGCCATGTTGGAGCATAGCTCACCGATACAGATAAAGTTCTCATATCCGGTTGTTGCGATCATACCGAGCTTTATCGGGGTAAATGCGTGGTGCATGCCGGCCATGACAACAAACGGATAAATACCGGCCACCAATCCGATGGCGATAAAGCCGAGCTGGTCATGGATAAAGTATACGATATCTGACAGGACATTGCCCAGGATTGCCCCCAGAGGTCCCAGTACGATCAGGGCGATCGGTGCCTCGATCAGCACCACCAGCATGGGGCGCAGGAAGTTCTTGGTCACCACGGGCGTAATCTTATCTGCCAGCTTCTCCACATACTTTAGGGACCATACTGCCAGGATGATCGGGATGACCGAGTAGGAATAGGAAGCATAGGTAACCGGAATAAAGCCGAGGAATTTTACCACCTCCCCTGCCTCATTTGCATTGCTCATCAGAGAAATAAAATTGGGATGGAGCATGATAAGCGCAATGCTGGCCGCATAGTACATATTTGTCCCGAATTTCTTTGATGCAGAAATGGCAATCAAAACAGGCATAAAGAAAAAAGCTCCGTCTCCCATAACGCTTAACAGGTTATAGGTATTCCCTTCTGTATCAAGCACACCTATCATGGGCAGTAGCGTCAAAAGCACCTTGATCATGGCTGCGCCGATGATTGCTGGAATAACCGGCGCCATAATGCCGGAAATCGTATCCATCAGCATAGAGACGATTCCCTTCTTTTCCTGCTTCTGTGGTGCTTTCTTCGGAGCCTCGTTTGAGAAGTTGCCAAGCTTATTCAGCTCTGCAAAGACATTGGCCACGTCATTTCCTATGATGATCTGGTACTGTCCTGCCTTCTTCATCACTCCCATAACACCTTTTGTCTTTTTCACTGCCTCGTCGTCCACAATGGACTCGTCTTTCAGCGTGAATCTTAGCCTGGTCATACAATGTACAAGGCTGATCACATTTTCTTTTCCTCCTACACGCTGCAGGATTTTCTTTGCAACATTTGCGTAATCCATATCTTCACCTCATTAGAATTAATATATGTATCCCGGAAGTATCCGGAAAAAGAAAGACCTAGCCTTAAAGAGCACATTTTCCCGGGAAATGTACCCTTCAGGGCCAGGTCTTGCTTAACTGAATAATAACAAACCTGCGAACTAGCGATGCTGTTCGTCCAGTATTCTCTTTATATGAATCAGCAGATACAGCTCCTCATCTATGCTGATCCGGTATCCGTACTGCTTTTCAATGAACCGGGCCACCTTTTCCACCCCCGTATAGGCATGCCCGTTTTGTGCCACCATTGCCTGGTATATCTCCCCCATGCTGTCTTGATAGACCTCACCGTCCAGGACTCTGGCTGAGAAAAATTTTAAATGCGTCAGAAACCTCTGATAGGACACAGAATCCTCGTCAAATTCAATCCTGAAATGTATTTTTACAATCTTGATAATGGCATTAATTAGCTCTGTCATCTTCTGCACATCTGAAACCTCGCTGCTCTCAAGCTCTGAGGATATAATGTGCATGGCGATAAATCCCGCCTCGTCTTCTCCCAGATCAATATCTGTCATCTTCCGTATCCACTCAATGGCCTCCTTGGCCACCCTGTATTCCTGTGGATAAAATTTTCGGATCTCGTGTCGCATCAGATTCTTAAGGCTGATTCCGCTCTGGTATCTCTCCACAGCGGAATTGATGTGATCAGTCAATGTCACATAGAGGGTATCTCTCACCTTCAGTCCTGCTTCTCTAGAAGCATTGACTACCTTGCCGGCAATCTCCAGATATTTCTCCGAGATTTCTCTCACCACCTGCTGGAGCCTGTAATTATCCTCCGCACTCTTCAGACAATAAATCTTCTCCACGCGGGACTTGTCCAGCTCTTCACCCTTTTTCTTTTTAAACCCGATGCCGGCGCCGGTAATGATGATTTCCCGGCCGCACAGGTCCAGCGATACAACTGCATTTGTATTCAGAACTCTGACGATCTTCACCTGTTCCTGCCCCCTCCGGCAAGCATCCAAAACGGCTCTGCCATAAAAAAAACTGCCTATAATACTATTTATCCCAGTCAGTATTATAAACAGTCTTGCTTACCATTACGTAATAACAAACTTAATTTACCTGTATATATTAACAGCTCTCGGTCCATTTGTCTATAGCTATTTTTCTTTTCATCATATATCACAACTTCCCGCTCTTCTTTTTATGCAATATTTCCAAAATCATTCCCTCTGCCTCGGAGCCGGAAACGGCCTCCTTCTGAAACCCTGACCGCCATTCCCTTTTCGGACTTCGCATTTCTATCTCAAACATATTGTACGTCACATTCTCCTTGACATTTGCCTCTCTCTCTGTTATATTGATAATCAGATTATCGGTAATCAAATTATCAGTTGCTTTCCATGCAAAGTAAGGAGGCACGACCATGGCAGTACCCGACCATTCCATTGACCCGCGCATTATCGAGAGCGCCCGGAAAGAATTCCTGGAGAAGGGTTTTGAGAAGGCGTCCCTGAAATCCATCTGCGAGGGCGCAGGTGTCACCACCGGTGCCCTCTACAAGCGCTACAAGGGCAAGGAGGACCTGTTCAGCGCCACTGTACGGCAGACCGTGGAGGAGCTGTACTCTGTGGCGTCTCAGCGGGGGGACAGAGAGCTTTCCCTCATGTCCGACGAAGAGCTGATCAAAGCGTGGGACATGGACCACTCCGACATGATGTGGTGGTTCCGATACCTCTACGACAGGCACGATGATTTCTACCTGCTCCTTGCCTGCTCGGAGGGGACCAGGTACTCCCGCTTTGCCCACGACTGGGTGGCCCTCCTCACAAAAGCCACCAGCGCCTTCCTGGAGGAGGCGAAAAGGAGGGGGCTCTGCAGGAAGGATGTGAATCCGGATGAGCTCCACATCCTCCTGTCCGCATTCTGGACTACCATCTATGAGCCCTTTATCCACCATTTTACATGGGAGCAGATCGAGGCGCACTGTCACATCGTGTGCAGGCTGTTCAACTGGCACCAGGCCCTTGGCTTCCGGACGACAGAGCCGGGACAGGAAAGCAGCCTCTCCCCCTAGACACGCCCCTCACAGCCCCTCTCTTCGGGGAGGGCTTTCTTTTCTCTCGTAAGTTAGTTTTTCCTAACCAAAAAAGGAGGTTTAAGACATGTTTAAAAAGGTTCTGGAATATGCCGGGGAATACCGCCGGACCACCTATGCGTCCATAGCAGTCATGCTGCTGGGCGTGCTCATGAGCGTACTCCCCTATTTCTCCATCTACCGGCTCATCGCCCCGCCTCTCACCGGGGAGCTGGCAAATCCCGGTCAGTCCCTTCTGTGGGCGGCGGCCATCGCCCTGTGCGGGGTGCTCTACGCTCTGCTCTACGTGAAGGGCCTGTCCCTCTCCCACCGGGCTGCCTACAGCACGCTGCGCAATCTCCGGGTCTCCCTGCAGGGCCGCCTGGAAAAGCAGCCCCTGGGAGTCATAAAGGAGAAGGGCACAGGCACGCTGAAAAAAATGTTCACTGACGACATTGACTCCATCGAGCTCCTGCTGGCCCACGCCCTGCCCGAGGGGCTGGCCAATGTGGCTGTGCCGTTCTTTGTGTTCATCGCCATGTTCTTCGTAGACTGGAAGCTGGCCCTGCTGTCCCTTTGCTCCCTCCCCCTGGGGCTGGCCGCCATGGGCGCCATGTACCAGGCGGGCACCAGCAAGGTGGGGGACTACTACGCCTCAGCCCGGAAGATGAACAACACCATTGTGGAGTACATCAACGGCATGGAGGTGGTGAAGGTCTTCAACCGGGACGGGGACTCCTACCGGCGCTTTGAGCAGGATGTCCGGGGCTACCGGGATTTCACCCTGGCCTGGTACAAGGTGTGCTGGCCCTGGATGGCGCTGTACAACAGCATCCTTCCCTGCGTGGCCCTCTTCACCCTTCCTGTGGGTGCCTTCCTTGTCCTGAAAGACTACTCCACCCTGCCGGACCTGGCCCTGGTGCTCTGCATGTCCTTCGGCACAGGCGCCCCTCTTCTCAGGGCCCTCTCCTTCCTGGCCGCCATGCCCCAGGTGAGCTACAAGATCCATGCCCTGGAGCAGCTCATGAGCGCCCTGCCCCTCGCCCAGACAGAGGCTCCCTTCTCCGGCAGGGACCACACAGTCACCTTTGACAGGGTACATTTCGCCTACAGAGAGGAGGTGCTCCACGGCATCTCCCTGACTGTGCCGGAGGGAAGCCTGACCGCCCTGGTTGGGGAGTCCGGCTCCGGGAAATCCACCCTGGCAAAGCTCCTGGTCCACTACTACGACGTGACCGGCGGGGCAATCCGTTTGGGCGGCCAGGACCTGCGGGACATGAGCCTTCAGGCTCTGAACGACCAGATTTCCTACGTATCCCAGGAGCAGTTCCTCTTTAACACCAGCCTTCTGGAAAACATTCGCGCAGGCCGCCTGACCGCCACCGACGAGGAGGTCATGGAGGCCGCCAGGAAGGCCCAGTGCATGGAATTCCTGGACCGGCTGCCGGAGGGCATCCACACCATGGCTGGGGACGGCGGAAAGCAGCTCTCCGGCGGGGAGCGTCAGCGGATCTGCCTGGCCCGGGCCATCTTAAAGGACGCCCCTGTCATCGTCCTGGACGAGGCCACAGCCAGCGTGGACGCGGACAATGAACAGTACATCCAGGAGGCCATCAGTGAACTGTGCCGGGGCAAGACCCTGCTGGTCATCGCCCACCGGCTCCACACCATCCGGGACGCAGACCAGATACTGGTCATCCGGGATGGCCGCATCGCCCAGCGGGGCACCCACGACCTGCTCATGGAGGAAGGCGGTCCCTACCGGGACCTTGTAAGCGCCAGGGAGCAGAGCCAGGGCTGGAACCGCAGGCCGGCTTAGAAACAAGCGGCCCAGGATCTCACCCCAGGGCCGCAGCAAGACAGGACAGGGCGCCTGGAACTTTGTTCCCGTCGCCCTGCATCCGTCCACTGCCCCCGCCGGCTTCTCGTCTGTAAACAGGATAGCAACCGGATAAAGTCAGAATTTTAATTTCTCACACAACACACTCTTCATACAGACCTCCGTCAGATTTTTCTTTCTGCTTAAGATTACATATCTAAGATCTCAGCCTTATCCCCTTCCACAAGTATGGCCTGCTCATCCGTAATGACCTTCAAATCCAGCTTGTCTCCATATGTCTCAATGATCTTCCGTGCCCCCTCCCCCATCTCTTCGTTGTCCAGGTGGGGAACCACATAGAAATCCACCAGTCCGAGGGCGGAATAGGTTTCAAGCTCCGGGGCCTTCTCCGGGGCGTCCATAAGATCACAGTATCCGATGTCCGGGCAGGCCACGACAGCACCCGCCGACTCGCCTATGTACAGCTTGCCCTGCTCCACCTCCCGGATCAGCAGTCTGTCCGCTCCGCTCCTTTTCAGCTCCTGCAGCAGGAAAAAGGTATTGCCCCCACCCACAAAGATCAGGTCATTCTCTGTCAGACTGTGGAAAATCTTTTCCCGGGAGGCAGCGGAGACATCCAGCACGTCCACCTTAAGTCCCAGGCTTTCCAGCATTTCCGTCTCTTCCTTTATCATTCCGTTTACGATGGCCGCATCGCCGTCCGCTTCCCCTATAATCGCCGTGGGGATGTACGACACCGTTTTTCCCCCAAGGTCAGGCTCCTCTCTCTTTAAAGTCTCCAAGACCCGATGCATCATGGAGACCAGTAAAATCTTCTTCATATTCTCCCTGTGCTCCTTACATTCTTCTATTTGTCGTAATAAAACTCCGTCCATTTTCCCCGATATGACAGGCAGGGAAGGGAGGGATGCTTCGTCCCCTTCAGTGTGCCCTTTTTCAGCTCCACGGCGTCCTCCAGGTTTCTCCTGATATATTCGGGTTCAACCGGATACGGGTGATGGCAGGGGATAATCGTCTCCACCTGGTCTGCCAGGGCGCACAGCTTTTTCTGGCTCTCTATGTACAGGTCCAGACTGCGATGATCCCCAAACATGAAAATCGGCCCGCCCTTCTGTACAGAGTCGCCGGGCAGAAGCAGCTTTCTCTCCCGGTCCAGAAGCGCCACGCTCCCGTATGTATGGCCCGGTATCTCGACCACCTCCAGGCAGTAGCCGCCGCACAGAAAGACATCCCCCTCCTCCAGAGGCTTCAGGGACACCCTGTCTTTTACCAGATGCCAGTCCGCCCTGTGGAGAAATCCTTCTCCAAAATCCTTCAGCCCTCCTGCATGGTCCACATCCCCGTGAGTCAGGACGACTCTCACCGGCAGGCTTGTAAGCCTTCTGACTGCCTGGTGCACCTGGCCGTCCGCAAATCCTGTGTCGATCAGAAGTGCCTCCTCCTCCCCTGTGATCAGGAACTGCCGCACCCGTCCGTCATCCAGTATATAAAAATTTTCCATAAACAGCTTTACATTTGTCATGGGCAACCCTCCTTTTACTGCTCTTTCTATACCTAATCCTGCTTATATTGTAACATTCCGCTCAAACAGCTGTCCACAAATTCACCAATGTGCCCGCTTTATTTTCCAGCGGCCTGCTCTGGAGTGCGAGACCGTGATGCTGAACATTAACTACGGGCACAACAGGGCCCTGATGGAGAAGTGCCGCCGTCTGAAGGAGTACGCTGTCTTCGTGAACACAGTCCGGGAGAACCTGAAGCGGCCGCTCCCCCTCAGGGAGGCAGTTTCAGCGGCAGTGGATACATGCATTGAAAACAATGTGCTGAGGGATATTCTGCTGGAGCAAAAAGCGGAGGTGATCCAGAAGAAGCTGGCAAAGGGCAAATCTGTAGAGACTATTGCCGGGGAACTGGAGGTGGACACGGATACGGTGAGAAGCCTGCGGATACTCCATAAAAATCCCGATTTCTAAAAAAGGTTCTAAAAAACACAGGGCACCTGGAATGTACTTCCAAATACCCTGTGTTTTATTTACTGTGTTGTTATTTATATTTTTATTTATTCTACCATGTATCAAACAGAGAGAGCTGATTGCTCTCCGGCAGATCCCCGAAAAGTCCCAGGTCATTCATCAGGTCAATGACTGTCTTGCTGACCTTGGTCCTCTGGCGGAAATCGTCTCTGCTCAGGTATGGGCCCTGCTCAGAGGCAGCCTCCACGGCCTCGGCCGCCTTGTCACCCATTCCTTCGATACTGGAAAGGGGCGGCATCAGCTTGCCGTCCACGATCTGGAAACGGGAGGCCTTTGCCTTGTAAATGTCAATGGGGACAAACTCAAAGCCCCTGGCGTACATCTCCTGTACAATGCGCATGTCCTTCAGGGTATCCTGCTCCTTCTTGCTCAAAGAGTCCTTCCGTCTCTCGTAATCCTTGATATAGAAATTCAGCTGCTCCTTTCCCTGGCACATGAGCTCATAGGAGAAGGCGTCCGCACGGATCCCAAAGTAGGCCGCATAGTAGGCCAGCGGATAGTTGATCTTGCAGTAGGCGATCCGGTAGGCCATCATGACATAGGCAGCTGCGTGAGCCTTGGGGAACATGTATTTGATCTTCTCGCAGGAGCCGATGTACCAGTCCGGCACACCGTGCTCTGTCATATCCTTCTTAAAGTCCGGCCACTCCTTGCATTTCCCCTTTGCCACGGTTCCCTTTCTGACGCGCTCCATGATGGTAAATGACTCCTCGCTGTCCATCCCCTTGTTGATGAGGTAGGTCATGATGTCGTCTCGGGTACAGATAGCTGTGGAAATGGTGGCCTGACCGCTCAGGATCAGATCCTGGGCATTGTTCAGCCACACGTCCGTCCCGTGGGACAGACCGGAGATACGGATCAGGTCTGAGAGGGTCTGGGGTTTGGTGTCCACCACCATCTGGATAACAAAGTCCGTTCCGAACTCCGGGATACCCAGACAGCCCACCGGGCAGCCCCCGATGTCAGAGGGCTTGATACCCAGAGCCTCGGTACTCTGGAACAGGCTCATCACACCGGGGTCGTCCAGAGGAATTTTTGTGGCATCAAACCGATTGTCCGTCTCATTGTACTCATTATCCATAGCAGGAGAGCTGATGTACTCCTCCAGCGTCTTGATCATGGTGGGATCATCGTGTCCCAGAATATCCAGCTTCAGCAGGTTGTGGTCAATGGAGTGGTAGTCGAAGTGAGTGGTCACGATGTCCGTGCTCATATCATTGGCCGGGTGCTGCACCGGGGTAAAGGAATTGATATCCTCCCCCAGGGGCAGGACAATGATACCTCCCGGGTGCTGGCCGGTGCTCCTGCGAATGCCGGTACAGCCCTGGACGATCCTGTCGATCTCGCAGGTCCGCTTTCTCTGTCCCCGCTCCTCAAAATAATTTTTCACAAATCCGAAGGCCGTCTTGTCCGCCAGGGTTCCGATGGTGCCGGCCCGGTAGGTCTGACCGTCTCCGAAGATGACCTCCGTGTATTTGTGGGCATTGCTCTGATAGTCTCCGGAGAAGTTCAGGTCGATATCCGGCTCCTTGTTTCCCTTAAATCCGAGGAAAGTCTCAAAGGGAATGTCAAATCCGTCTTTTATGAGCATCTCCCCGCACACCGGACACTTCTTGTCCGGCATGTCCATCCCGCAGCCCCCGGCGTACCTGCGCACCTCATCGGAGGTGAAATCGCTGTAGTGACACTTGGGGCAGTAATAGTGAGGACTCAGGGGATTGACCTCCGTAATTCCCGCCATGGTGGCCACAAAGGAGGAGCCAACCGATCCACGGGAGCCTACCAGGTAGCCGTCCTCGTTGGACTTCCACACCAGCTTCTGGGCGATAATGTACATCACGGCAAAGCCGTTGGAGATGATGGAGTTCAGCTCTCTCTCCAGACGCTCCGTCACCACCTCCGGCAGATCCTCCCCGTACATCTCGTGGGCCTTGTTATAGCAGATGTCCCTCAGCATCTGATCCGAGTTGGGGATCACCGGCGGACACTTGTCCGGACGGACAGGAGCAATCTTCTCCACCCAGTCCGCGATCATGTTTGGGTTGTCGATGACCACCTCTTTTGCCTTGGCAGATCCCAGGTATTCAAACTCAGCCAGCATCTCGTCTGTCGACCGCAGATAGAGAGGAGCCTGGTTGTCAGCATCTGAAAAGCCCTTCCCGGCCATGATGATCCGGCGGTAGACCTCATCCTCCGGATCCAGGAAATGGACGTCACAGGTTGCCACCACGGGCTTGTTGAACTTCTCCCCAAGCCGGATGATCTGCCTGTTGATCTCCTTTAAATCCTCCTCCGAGTGAACCTTGGACACTCTGTCGCTGTCGATCATAAAGGCGTTGTTCCCCAGAGGCTGGATCTCCAGGTAATCATAGTAGTCTACAATGCGGGCGATCCGCTCCTCGGACTTGTCGTCCAGAATGGCCTGGTAGAGCTCTCCGGCCTCGCAGGCGCTTCCCAGGATCAGTCCCTCCCTGTACCTGGAAAATTCGCTCTTTGGAATCCTTGGATGCCGGGCAAAATAATCCAGGTGGGACTTGGAGATCAGGGTGTAGAGGTTGGTCCTTCCAATGTCATTCCTGGCCAGGATGATGGCGTGGTAGGAGGGCATCTTCCGGACTGCGTCCGCATTGTTCTTCACGCCGAACCGGTTCAGCTCCTTCAAGGTATAAATGTCCCTCTCGGCCAGCATCTCCACAAATTTTTCAAAGATTTCCGCCGTAGCTCCCGCATCGTCCACCGCCCGGTGATGATTTTCCAGTGAAATGTTCAGGGCCTTTGCCACAATATTCAGCTTGAATCTGGACAGGGTAGGCAGGAGCACTCTGGCCATGGCCACTGTGTCCACAGAGGTAAAATCCGGCTGGATGTCCTCATAGCGGCAGTTCTGCTCGATAAAGCTGACATCAAAGGAGGCGTTGTGGGCCACCAGCACGCCGTCCCCCACAAATTCCAGGAATCTGGGCAGCACCTCCTCAATGGGAGGGGCGTCTAAAACCATGGCGTCCGTGATGCTGGTGAGCTGGGTGATCTTAAAGGGAATGGGGATCTGGGGATTTACAAAGGTGCTGAACCTCTCCGTTATTTTCCCCTTCTCCACCTTCACGGCCCCGATCTCAATAATCTTGTCCTTGATGGGGCTGAAGCCCGTCGTCTCCAGGTCAAAGACGATAAAGGTCCCCTGCAGATCCTGTCCCTTCTCGTTGACCGCCACGTCGGACAGGTCGTCCACCAGATAGGCCTCCACTCCGTAGATGACCTTGAAGGGGTCGTCCTTATCCAGCGTCTCTATGTAGTGGTTGGCGTCTGTAAACGCCTGCACCCCCCCGTGATCCGTGATGGCGATGGCCTTGTGTCCCCAGTCGTGGGCCCTCTTCACAATATCCTTTACCTCGGAGACCCCGTCCATGTCGCTCATCTTTGTGTGGCAGTGGAGCTCCACCCGCTTCTCCGGGGCTGTGTCCTTCCTTGTGACCGTAAAGTCCGGGATTTTCCGGATGCCTGTGACAGAGCCGATGGTCAGCTCACCGTCAAATTTATCGATGGTGGTGACTCCCTTGATCTTCAGGAACGCCCCCATCTTGATGTCCTGGAGTATGTCCGCCAGCTGGTCATTGCGGACAAACATCTTCACCATGATGGTGTCCGTGAAATCCGTCACCGCGTACATGATGATGGTCTTCTCATTGCGGATCTCTCTCGTGTCAAAGCTGATGACCTTGCCCCGGATGGTGATCTCTCCCATCTCGCTGACCACTTCCTTCAGCTCAATAGCCGCATCGTCAAAATCCCGGCCGTAAATGACATTGGGATCGTCGGATTTGCGGTAGGAAGAAAATTCCCGTTTCCGGAAGCCGCCGTTTCCCTTGGAGAAACCGCCCCGGGAGCCACCTCCCGTGAAGCCGCCCTTTGCATCTCTCTTAAGACCGCCGTTTGAGCCGCCTTTTGCGCTGCCCTTTGAGCCGGCTTTGGAGGCAACCCTCTCTCCGGATCCCTCTCCTGTCTTTTTCAGGGAGTCAGGAGCGCCCGCCGTCTCCTCTCCAAAGGCGGCGTCCTCCTCCGCGGATTTTTCCCGCAGAAGCCGCTCCTTCCTGAGGGCCTGGTTTCTCTCCACAATGGCGTCCACTTCCTGCCGCAGCTTCAGGTCATTGTACTTCAGGCTGCTCTCTTTGGGCTTCTCGTAGACCACCCGCACCTCCACAGGCACGTGGAACCGGTCGTTGAACACAGAGGTCAGAAGCTCCACTACAGAGTCTTTTTTCCCCTGCGCTACCACCGTATCCTGGAGAGTCAGGCACATAATGTTGCCGTCCTCAAATGAATAGCGGGATGTCTGAAGCATGTTCCGCTCCACCACGCTTTTTTGCTCCGCCTCCAGGAGAAGGCTGTCGTAGTACTCCCGCATCAGATTTTCCGGCGTGTACTGGGCGGAGAGCTGATAGTCCTCCCGCACCTCGATGCGGACGGGCACTCTGCCGAAAAGCTGCTCCTTGATCATCCTCTCCAGCTCGTAGATCCGCCTCTTCTTGATCAGATGCCGGCTGAAAATGTGCACGCGTATAAAATCCCTTGCGGAGTTGGAGGCCACCTTTGTCACCTCCACCTCCCCAAGGAGCATTTTCATTTCTTCATTTACCTTTAAAGTCGGAAACACTTCAAAAAACAGTTTACTCATTCCAGTGTTCAAGCTCCCATCTCAGTGTGTCCAGCAGTTCTTCTTCCTTTACCTTTTTGACAATCTCACCCTTTTTGATGAGCAGGCCTTCTCCGATGCCGCCGGCAATGCCGATATCGGCCTCCTTCGCCTCGCCTGGGCCGTTGACCACGCAGCCCATGACCGCCACCTTGATGTCGAGGGGAATGTCAGCCACCATCTGCTCCACCTTATTGGCAAGGCCGATGAGGTCGATCTTCGTCCTTCCGCAGGTGGGGCAGGAGACAACCTCAATGCCTCCCTTTCTGAGGCCAAGCGTCCGGAGGATGAGCCTGGCGCTCTTAATCTCCTCCACAGGATCCCCTGTCAGGGAGACCCGGATAGTGTCCCCGATACCCTGACTCAGGATGAGCGCAAGGCCGATGGAGGACTTGATGTTTCCGGACATAAGAGTGCCCGACTCCGTAATGCCCACGTGGAGCGGATAAGGACACTCCCTGGCGATCAGCTCATGGGCCTTCACGCACATCAGCACATCCGAGGACTTGATGCTGACCACCAGGTTGTCGTAGCCCATCCCCTCGATCATATGTACCTTGTCCAGGGCGCTCTCCACAATGCCCTCAGCCGTGACGCCGCCGTATTTTTCCACCAGCTCCTTCTCCAGGGAGCCGCTGTTGACACCCACCCGGATGGGGATCTCTCTCTCCTTCGCCTTCTCCACCACCATCCGGACCCGATCCTCTGAGCCGATATTGCCGGGGTTGATGCGGATCTTATCTGCCCCATTTTCAATGGCTGCGATGGCCAGCCTGTAGTCAAAGTGAATGTCCGCCACAAGGGGAATGTGAATATGCTTCTTGATCTCCCCAAGCGCCAGGGCCGCCTCCTGAGTGGGCACGGCGCAGCGGATGATCTCGCACCCCGCCTTCTCCAGGCGGAGGATCTGGGCCACTGTAGCCTCCACATCCTCTGTCTTCGTGTTGGTCATGGACTGGATGGCAATGGGGTGGCCGCCGCCGATCCACACATCGCCTATTCTGATCTGTTTTGTCTCATTTCGTGTCATAACCGTTCTCCTTCTTTACAAATACTGCTTTTCAAATGTAGCTCTTCTCATCAGAACAGGGCGGGGCTTCCCGCCTCCGCTTACCCGCAGAATAAAAAGGGGCCCTCTCCTTCGCCCCCGGCTCAGCCCCGGACCGTCAAAGAGGAACCCTGTGTCTGTCTGCGCCTGTGCTGCCTACTGCCGCACAAATACCATCTGCTCTCCGTACTCTCTCTCCGTGAGGGTCAGCTGACCCTGATCCACGCTGTAGGAAAAGGTGGTGGTGAGATTCGTGAGGGCCGTGCGCAGGTTCTCTTCCGTGTACTGCCCCCCGGAGCTCTCAGCCTGGCTGGCCAGTGCGCCCGGGATTTCTTTAAAGGTGATGGTCTTTTCGTCCCTGTCAAGGCTGTACTGGAGCTCCACCTCAACTGTCTGTTCTTCCACCACATCCGGCAGCGTGACCGTCATCCTCTCATTGTTCTCTATATCCAGCGCAAGCTCACTGCCCTCGCTCACCCAGTTGCCCTCCAGGGGATTGGACGTGAACATGCGGACAAGGAAGAATACCGCGATGACCACGATCAGAATGGAACTGACCGTGATCACGATCCTCCAGAGTTTACTTCTTTCAGCTTCATTATTTTTTGCGATCAGCATAGATATCGTCCTCTCATATGTCTCCCAGAGGGAGACTTTTTCCTTCTTAATAAATTATAGGTGGTTTTGGGGACAGTGTCAACGACATATCCCCCGCGTCACACCGCGTCATTTTTCGCAACATTTTGTTGAGTATCGGCACTTCACGACCGTCAGCGCCGGCAAACTGGTAAAATATGGTATCAATACAAAGGAGGAGAGAGTCATGTCATTTGCACAGAGACTGAAAACACTGCGTGCAGAGCACAATATGACCCAGAAGGAGCTTGGCCGGCGCATGAACCTTGCCCGCACCACCATCGCAGGCTATGAGACCAAAAGCCGTCAGCCCTCCCATGAGAAGCTGGCTGACATAGCCGACATCTTCGGCGTCTCTGTGGACTATCTCATCGACGGGGACGAGACACTGACTCCTGTCTCCCTGTCCCAGCATGAGCGCATCATAGACGAGAAGTTTTTCCGCCTCTACTCCCAGCTCACTGTAAAATCAAAAGAAAGCGCTCTTGACTACCTCGAGCTTCTAAAGCTCAGAGATGAAAAGCAGGCGCAGGAACGCCCATAGGGGAAAGTTCCTGACGCCTGTATTTATTTCACAAAACGCTCATAAATATACCTGTTTGCCTCCAGCTCCTGGCTGTCGTCCAGGGGCACAAGCTCTCCGGAACCGTATTTTCTCTCCAGGGCCCTGGCGATGAGCCAGTCGCAGACCTGGGGATTTTTCGGAAGAAGAGGGCCGTGCAGATAGGTGCCGATGACGTTTTTGTAGACCACGCCCTCGCATCCGCTGTTCTCCTCATTTCCATATCCGTGGAGCACTTTCCCGAAGGGGGTGTTCTCTCCGATAAACGTCCGGCCGCCGTGATTTTCAAATCCCACCACCGGTGTCTCAAAGAGGTCGCTTTTGAGGACGATATTGCCGATAAGCCGCCCCTCTCCCTGTTCCGTGTACAGGTCCACCAGATCCAGTCCCTCGATCATGCCCTCCTCGGTGCGGTAGTATTTTCCAAGAAGCTGGTAGCCGCCGCACACGGCGATGACCACTCCGTTGTCCTCCACATAGCTCTTGAAATCCTGCTGGATGTCCTTCAGCTTCCGGCAGACGATCATCTGCTCCCTGTCGGAGCCTCCGCCAAGGAGCACGATATCCAGCTTTGAGAAATCAATCTCATCGTTCAGTTCGAACTCGATCGTCTCCGCCTCGATCCCTCTCCAGATACAGCGCTGCATCAGGCAGGCAATGTTTCCCCTGTCTCCGTACAGATTGAGAAGATCCGGGTAGAGGTGGCCGATGGTTATCTTTCTTGTCTCTTTTGTCTCCCTGTTCTCCATACTGCCCGTCCCTCCTTACTTCTGTTCCTCAAGCCTTTTCAGCACATTTCTGGTGCTGAAAAGAGCGGTGTAGTTCACAAGCACATACAGGTTGCCGCAGCCCTTCTCGACACGCTCGCAGATGGCCTTCTCCACGTCCGCCTCCAGCATGGAGGGGATGTCCACATACTTGAGCCGCAGCCGCATATCCTGACACCGGATGCCGCTGACTGTGATGGAGTTCACATTCGCCTCCTTAAACCTGTCGAAATCCACATCCCACAGCCAGGACACATCGATGCCGTCCTGGGCGTTGTCGTTGATGACAATAATGACATCCTTTAGGGTCTCATCCTGCATGACCGCGGAAATATTCTGGTTAAAGCCCGCCGGGTTCTTTGCCAGGTTCAGAGTAATGTCCGTCCCCTTCACCCGGAACCGCTCCATCCTGCCGTTCTCCGGATTAAAGGCCGCCAGCATGTCATTGAAATGGGGAAGCTCCAGTCCCGACGCCCGGGCCGCCGTGTAGGCTGCCAGAATGTTGTAGACATTGTAGAATCCCCGGTAATTGGCCGTGATCCTTCTTCCCTCCACAGTGAAGGCGAGGTGATCTCCCACCTCAATATCAGAAGCGTTGTACTGGATATCCGGCCGCCTGAAATCACACTGTGTACACTGGTAGACCCCAAGCTGGCTGTAGTGATAAAACTCATAATGGAGAGGAGCGCCGCACTTCTTGCAGAAGCGTCCCTCCCTGATCTCGTGGGTACCGCTGTCATCCGTCACCTTCTCGTTGATCCCGTAAGTGATATATGGATTTCCCGCGTCCATGGCGAGGAAGGCGCTCAGAGCGTCATCCCCGTTCACGATGACCTTCATCTCCGGGGCGCTCTGCATCACTTCCTTTAGAATGTTCATGGTGATGTCGATCTCCCCGTACCGGTCCAGCTGGTCCCGGAACAGATTGGTCAGAACCATGTAGTCAGGCTTAAAGTAAGGAAAGACTCTCCTTGTGGACGCCTCGTCTATCTCAATGCAGGCGCAGTCCGCATCCAGCCTGCCGGACCATCCGGCCGCCAGCACGAAAGCCGCTGCCACGCCGTTCAGCATGTTTGAGCCGGTGTGATTGCAGACCACCTTCTTTCCCTCTGCCTCCAGAGCCGCGCAGAGCATGTTGTTGGTAGTCGTCTTCCCATTGGTGCCGCAGACGATAAAGATATCCCCTCTCACCTGGGAGGCCAGCTCTCTCAGTATATCCGGGCAGACGCGAAGGGCGATCTTTCCGGCCCAGGTCACGCCCTGCCTGTGGAAAATGTGTACGCTCGCCGCCTGCGCCGCCTTTGCCGCCCAGACTGCTGCCATTCTTCGTAGCTTCATATGTTTATCCTTTTTTCTGATTTATTCTTTGTATGATATTGAGGCAAAAACCTCAACTACGATGCCTACGGATTGTTCCATGCTGTGCACTCTCACAATCCTACCCACTATGAGCAAGCTCATGTGGGCTTAGACCTTTTGCCCCTGGCATCTTTGTACTATTTTACCTTCTGGCCTGCCACAAGTCAACCGCCATGTCGGATCCTGCCATGTCCAGCCCACATTTATTTGTTATGTTTTTCACAAATTTCTTCTGTTTTTTCCCAAAACTTTGTATCTAATTTATATTTACTATTCTGCCCTCCCGTGTTATGATACAGACATAAACAGATAGATATTTTTTTAACGATAGGCGTCCCAGGTACGCACGCTTTCTGGTTGAACTGCCAGGAACAACCGGAGAGCAAATAAACCTTTTTTTCATACAATAGAATCCTTTAAAACGGAAAAACAGCTCCGGGCTTCCAAGCGCCAGGGGCTGTTTTTCTGTGCTCTATATATGCTCTATATATGCTCTGTCTATTTTCTATGGTTTTCCTATGATCTCATGATCTGTCCTTTTCCATCATTCCCATGAGGATCTTCTCCGGCGTGATGGGCAGCTCCCTGTGCCATACGCCTGTGGCGTTGAAGATAGCGTGGGCGATAGCCGGGGAGGGAGTGTTGATGACGACCTCTCCGATGGACTTGGCGCCAAATGGGCCGGTCTCCTCATAGCTGCTCTCAAATTCCACCCGCAGCCTTCCGATATCCAGACGGCTGGGAATTTTGTACTGCATAAAGGAATTCTCCAGGATCCTTCCCTTTTTGCTGTAGGTGATGTCCTCGTAGAGGGCCATGCCGATCCCCTGGGCCAGGCCGCCCTCGGTCTGGATCCTTGTCAGATTGGGATTCATGGGCGTGCCGCAGTCCACCACGGCCACGTAATCCAGAAGCTCCACAGCCCCTGTCTCCTTGTCCACCTCCAGCTCTGCCATGCCCACCATGAGAGGCGGCGGAGATGTGGGTGAGGAGTGGGTCACTGTGACCTGGACGGGCTCCCGGTTTCCGCACATGGATTTGGTGGCGATATCTTTAAGGAGCACCTCCTTTGTCCCGTCGGCTCTGCGCACCCGGTCAGCGGCAAACTCCACCTCGTCCTTCCCGCACTCCAGCATGCCGGCGGCAATGGCGCAGATGTGGTCCTTCAGCTCCACGGCCGCCTTCTCCACCGCCTTTCCTGTCACGTACATGGTGCTGGATGCGTAGGAGCCGGAGTCGTAGGGCGAGGAGTCCGTGTCCGCCCCGTAGACGATGATATTGTCCAGGTCGCACTCCAGACACTCTGCCGCCACCTGGGCCAGGGTGGTGTCGCACCCAGTTCCCATGTCCGCTGCTCCAATGGAAAGGATGTAGAAGCCCTCGTCATTCAGCTTCAGTGTGGCCGATCCCACGTCCACACCGGAAATGCCGGAGCCCTGCATGGCCATGGCCACTCCCTTGGCCCGGATCTTTCCATTGCCCATGTCCTTTGCCAGAGGCTTCTCGTCCCAGCGGAACATCTCCTTTGCCCTCGCCATACAGCGGTCCAGAGCGCAGGCGTTCATCTTTTCATTGTAGTAAGCCATGGCTGTCTGTCCCTGGCGTACCATATTTTTCTCCCGGATCGCCACCGGATCCATGTGGAGCCTGTCCGCCAGCTCGCTGACAATGCTCTCCACCGCAAAAATACCCTGTGTGGCCCCGTAGCCCCTGTAGGCTCCGGCTGCCTGCACATTGGTATACACCACGTCATAGTTGAACCGGTAGGCTTCCATATTGCCGTTATAGAGGGGAATGGACTTGTGTCCGCTCAGTCCCACTGTTGTAGGGCCGTGCTCCCCGTAGGCCCCTGTGTTAGACAGGGTGTACACATCCAGGGCCCGGATGGTGCCGTCCTTCATGGCTCCCACCTTCACCCTGACCTCCATCTCATGGCGGGGCGAACCGGCAGTCTGGCTCTCCTGCCTGGTGTAGATCAGCTTGGCCGCCTTTCCTGTCTTCCATGTGACAAAGGCCGGAAAGACTTCTGTCACGCAGGTCTGCTTCGCCCCAAATCCGCCGCCGATACGGGGCTTTGTCACCCGCACCTTTGACTTGGGGATATCCAGGGCATTGGCCACGATCCTGCGGACGTGGAAGATGATCTGGGTGGAGCTGATAATGTGCAGCCTCCCGTAAGGATCCATGCAGGTGTAGGTCCGGAATGTCTCCATCATAGCCTGGCTGTCCGGCTTTGTGTGGTAGGTGTGCTCCAGCACAATGTCGCAGTCCTCCATGACCGCGTCCACATCTCCCTTGCTGTCCTTTGCGGAGGCGCACAGGTTCCTCTTGTTGTCCGCTCCCACAGGGCAGAGAGCCCTCCAGTTTTCCTCCGGATGAACAAGGATCTTGTTGTCCTTGGCCGTGTGGATATCCAGCACCGGCTCCAGCACTTCGTACTTGACCTTGATGAGCTTCAATGCCTTGTCCACGGCCTTCTCATTTTCCC
This sequence comes from Faecalicatena fissicatena, assembly GCF_016900595.1. Classification (NCBI taxonomy): domain Bacteria; kingdom Bacillati; phylum Bacillota; class Clostridia; order Lachnospirales; family Lachnospiraceae; genus Faecalicatena; species Faecalicatena fissicatena. The sequence continues at coordinate 28,645 of NZ_JACLYY010000014.1, read as the reverse complement.
CAGCCACGATAGCCACAGCGTCCCCCACAAAGCGGAGCCTCTGGTCCAGGATCAGCCTGTCGTAGGGGCTGGCCTCGGGGTAGGTCTGGCCAGCCATGGTAAAGCGCTTGTCAGGCACATCCCTGTAGGTGTAAATGGCCTCAATGCCGGGCACCTTCATGGCAATATCCGTGTTGATCTCCTGCACGAGGGCGTGGGCGTGAGGGCTGTGGAGCACCTTCACCACAAGACAGTCTGAGGGCGTAATGTCATCCATGTACACCGGCTTCCCTGTCACAAGGGCCATGGCGTCCTTCTTTCTCACGGAACGATTCACATATCTGTAGCTGCTTCCTGGTATCTGATCCGGCATTAGGCTTCCCCTCCCTTCGACTGGCTTTTTTTATAGTTGATGTAGGCCCGTATCCCCCGCAGCTGTCCCTCATATCCGGAACAGCGGCACAGATTTCCGGCCAGGTATTCCTTGATCTCCTCGTCCGTCGGGTCCTGGTTTTCACGGAACATGGCAATGCCGTTCATCATCAGCCCCGGGTTGCAGAAGCCGCACTGCTCCGCCCCCTCATCCGCGATAAAGGCGCCAAAGCCCTCCGCCTCCTCCTGAAGCCCTTCCAGGGTGGTCACCTTATGTCCGTCCGCCCTGGCAGCCAGAAGGCTGCAGGACAGCACCGGCCTGTCATCCACAAACACCGTGCACAGACCGCAGTTGGAGGTCTCGCAGCCCCGCTTCACACTGTAGCACCCCTGGCTGCGCAGGAAGTCGATGAGGAGCATGTCCGGGGCAATGTCCGCGGTTACTTTCTTTTCATTTAAAAGGATCTGTATCTGCATCAGTTTCTCCCCTCCTGTTCACTTTCATCCATCTGCGCAATCTGAAGAAGAGCCCGCTTTGCCAGTACCCCTGCAATAATCTTCCGGTACTGGGCGCTCCCCCGCAGATTGCTTCCCGTCTCCACAGTCTCTGACACGTAGGCTCCAAAGGCCTCCGCGCTCTCCCCCGTGATGCCGTCTGCCAGGAGCCCTCTCTCGTCCCGGAGACAGACTGCCTTCATGGGCCTTGCGCCGATGACGCAGCGGACCTCCTCCTCTGTCTGCACCACGCAGCAGGCCAGGGCCGGGAAATCTGTCTTTGTGTTCCTCTGGGAGAGATAGGCTGCCCGCATGGGCTTTTTGGGAACGATCACATAAGTCAGGATGTCATTGTCATAGGGAAGGTACGCAAACTCTTCCACAGACAGCCGGCCTCTCTTATAGAGCTCCACTTCTGCCCCCGCTGCCATCAGAAAGGTCAGCACGTCGGAAAACCCGTATCTTCCGAACACGCTGCCTCCCACAGTGGCCATGTTCCGGAACTGGACGCCCACAATGTGGCGCACGCTCTCCCGGGCCGCCCCCTGGGTCAGGGCGTTCAGGCCCTGGTGGAGCTCCACCTGGCGCAGCGTCACCATAGCGCCGATACGGAGCTCGCTCTCCGTCTCCTCGATGTTGTCCAGCCCCAGGCCGGACAGGTCAATGGCTGTCCCCACGTTTCTCTTTTGCATCTTCAGCCAGAGCATGCCTCCCAGGACCACATTGCTCCTCTTCTGGTTCAGCTCATAGGCCTCCTCCAGGCTGGACGCCTTCACATACTGATTGATCGTAAGCACGTCTTCTCTCCTTTTCTCTGTAAAATCCTCTTTATTATCCAGGTAAATTCCGTCGTATCTCTGTAAAGCCGATATATTATAGCATATTTTTCCCCTGTGCGAAAGAGGGAGAGACCTCTTTTACAGTCTCTCCCTGTCTTTCTCCAGGATATGCCACAGGAGCGCCTCGCAGCCCTCCTTTATGTCATTGTAAGTCACGTCAAAATTCCCGGTGTACCAGGGGTCCGCGATGTCCCTTGGCCTGTCCGAGAAATCCAGGAGCCGGTATACCTTATGGTCCGGGTCCGAACCGATGATCCGGTTCATATTCCGGATGTTCCGGCTCTCCATTCCGATCAGATAATCGTAGTTCTCATAGTCTTTCTTTGTCATCTGCACGGCGTACTTCCCTTTGGTGCTGATGCCAAGCTCCCGCAGCTTCCGGGTCGTCCCCGGATAGACCGGATTGCCGATCTCCTCCCGGCTGGTGGCCGCTGAGGCTATATAGAACCGGTCTCCCAGCCCTTGTTTCTGTACCATGTCCCGGAAGACGAACTCCGCCATGGGGGAGCGGCAGATATTGCCGTGGCATACGAATAGTATTTTTATCATATCTCTTATATTCCTTCAAAAGCCTTCAAACCTTGATATTACAGGCTTTCCGGCACTTTTTTCAACTCTTGTGTTTTGCCCCAAACCTACGCTATTCTTCGTAAATCTACGCAGTTTCACGGGCAAATGGCAACTGAAAATATCACCAAATTCCTTTAACCGATATTTCCTCTCTTTTTTCTTCAACTTTATTTATCAATTCTTTTAATTCATTCAATAACTGTTTGTGTGTTCCATCAGGATTGTCATATGTTAAAAGTTCTAGATTCCTATTATGCAACATGCTTAGCTCTATCTCTTTAGAATATGTATCTTTTGCCGCAACAAAATAATGCGGCAAGCATCCAGGATACAAAAAATTCATATTCTCTAATATCAATTGAATATCCGGATCACTTATCCCACACCCCAGAAATATAAAAGTATGTGTAAGCATCAATGCATCTAACATACGATAAAATGATGCATACTTACAACGCGCTTCACTATATTGCCTATGAGTAAAAATTATTTTTGATACGTCATCAACATATCCATGTACTCTGATAATAAGAAAATCATCAGTTCTCAAATATTTTGCAATATCATCTTCATAATACGATTTTACTACCACGGTAGAACGCGATTCATTCATAGCATATTGCTCATAAATTTTATCGATATTAGGCGTTAATACTAATCTTGAGTCGAGTCTATAAACAGCTTCATGAATGTCACTTGGTTTATATCCGGGACGTCTAAACTCATTCGCTGCCAATTCTCCAAAATCATTATCACCTAACGTTTCAACAATAATCTCACAGGCAGTCAAATAGTCTTTTAGCTTTAGCATTTGCTCGATAACATCTTTTTGTCCTGCTAACTTAGCAGATCTTTTTGCCAATATATCTCTTAAAAAAGCTTCCCATGTTAACGGATGCTTTCCTGCATCATTACAAGAGTTTGCTGAGATTCCTGAACCTAAAAACAAAACACTCTTTCTTCTTGCAATGGCTTCTATTAAATATTCCGGCCAATCTATCATTTTAGTATCTCCATATTTCTTAATGTTTGATTCACAATCTCTTTCATTAGTTTTTCATAATCTTTCACTTTTTGATAGTGAGCACCTACTACACCATCACCATTTGTCAAATCAAATATTGGTTTATGTGCTGTCTGAGACATAGGTACTAAACTATAAAAATTGGGTATAGAGCCTATTTTATATTCAATATCACTTCTTTCATCTCCGTTTATTGGCAAAATAATTTTCTCCTGTATTTCATCTGGTATTTTTTTTAAAATTGTTTCGTATGCTTTTACTGCTCTTTTCGTTTCTCCTACAGTTTTCATAATATACTGTTGTTCCACATATCCTAAAAATCTAATATCACAAGCATTTTTCAAACTTTCTATACTTTTTCTTTTTGAGTCTTCCATCCCATCAATCCCTTTATTAAAAGCTTTACTCCAATTAAGAATTGATGTTCCTATGTTCTCTAACGCCAATAAACTGAAAACGTCTGTTGACATCGGTGTGATAAAATAATCTGATGCTAACAAAATCGATCTATTAATAGCCCCTAATGATGGTCCCATATCAAACAACACATAATCATATTTTGAACACAATGTCAAAAAATGAATAAAAAGCATGGTGGACTTAATACCTCTTAAATCGCTCGATTTTACATCTTTCCACTCGCTGGCCAAAAAATCTTCACATGATGCAAATTTAGGATTTCCAGGAATTAAATCAAATCCGAAATGTGTGGATCTTATTGCATCAAATTGAGTAATATAGCCATTCCCATCTTCTAAGGGAGGAATTATATCTGCAATCGTAAATTCTGTAGGCTCGTAGTATACATTAATAAACTGTTCTTCATCCAATACATACGTTGTTGTATTGCATTGTGGATCTGCGTCTATTACCAATACTTTTTCCCCTAATCGTTTTTGCAAATAAGACGCAAGATTGCATAATAAAGTAGTTTTTCCAACACCGCCCTTATTATTAAATATAGCTATTGCGTTCATCATTTTCTCCTCTCCTGTAATCTATTTACTCTTCACTTTCCATCAACTTTTTCATTTCCTCTTTACTGGACAACACAATGAGATATTTACTTGCAAATATATGATTACTATCTTCCGACAAACTCATCTCAACAACAGCCTCATTCTTATTTTTTGCACAACAGGATTCCTATTGTCAGATTTTTATCCTCTAATTCTACCTTTCTGTCATAATAATGCACATACATCTGCCCTATATTCTGATTCTTTAATTGACCAATCTTTAGCTCAAAGAATATAAAGCAACGCGACTGATCAAAAAACTAAATTCCACTTTATAGTGTTTATCTTCAAAAGTGAATCTTACCTGCCGTCCAGCAAAGGTAAATCCTCGCCCTAGTCCCAACAAAAACTCTTGCAAATAGTCAATTATCTGTCCTTCTATTGATAATCGCTCTATCCTCTCTTTATCTCCGCTTAACACTAGCCGCTCATAAAATGCACTGTAATACTGTCTTCCCAGTTCCTTTACACCCTATCTGTTACGAATTGCCTCAATTTCGCAAAAATACCGTTCGTCTATACTAAGAATACGTATAAGTAATACATAATGCGAAAAATTTTCTCCCCTTCTCTTGTTGCAGGCAGATTTTCAAATTAAGTAGACACTTTCTGCCCAATCGGATCTTGAGAATATACCACATAGAATCTGTATATCAACTTCAGGTTTTCTACAGACTTTCAAAATTCTATGATAAGCTGAAAACGCTTTTTATTGTCACATCAAGGCACTTCCCCAAATGATGTGATCATGGTATAGTAAGTGCCTTTTCACGACATGAATCCATTGATTTTACTGACTTTCCAAGAATTTTTAAGGATACTGCCGTGGTAGATAAAAAGAATTTTAATGATGTTCGTATTTCTGCTTATATGCAAATGTTTCTTCTTCATCACAATTATTACTTTATCGCATACTTAGTACCTCTTCCCCTTCCTTCAATTTTCACGACGCCTTTTTTACCCATTTGTTTCAGTAACTGTGTTGTCTTTGATTTTCCAAACTCCACATAAGGAGCTATTTCGCTAATTGATTTCAACATTGTCCGACTTAAAAGCTTATATATTTTTCTTTCATCTTCCGTTAAATCCAGGTTTTGCTCAAAGACCGGAAGTACGATTTTAATCGTATTTTCTGACACTTCAAAGTCCGGTTGTTTTAGTCCTTCTTCATAGAGTTGTTTTATTCGTGTAATTCCTGTACCGAATATTTCAACAAACCCCAGCCTGTAAAATACATTTGCAAGATTTCTATTTCTTAGGACTGAAAGTTTTCCTGATAAATACTCATCTTCTGCTATTCCGGATGGCAGTCCTCCCGGAGAAATGATTTCTATCCTGTCATCAAGCATGGAAACTTTTATTTGTGACTCCACATCCCATACTCTATGGATCAATGCATTCGCAATTGCTTCTCTAAACGCTGCCTCCGGTATTTTTTCTACCTTTTTCCTATCGGCACCTTGTATTTCTTCGTATTGATAATAATCTTTGAATACCTCCAATGCTTTTTCATATACTGCCAAAATGGATATATGATCAAATGTTGCTCTCTTATGGATCACACTGATGTTTTCACCGAATTTCACAATATCAATTCCCGGAAAATGATTTTTATCAGCCAAAATACCAGCTGCATTATTATATCCAGTGGCGCTGTTATATAAATTCAGCGTTTTCAAGGTATCTTGATTAAAAGTTTCAATCTGAATATATTCTTTTAATTTTTCGCATAAAATATCAAACGTCAGTTCTTGATCTTCACAGGGCAATTCTTCAAATCTAATATTTTTCCCTTCTAAAATCAGTCTTGACAACTCCAGTGTGTCAACCTCTATTGTTGCAGTATCATTTCGTTTGTAGGCTTTTGATTTATATAAATATGGCTTATGACTCCCACTTTTTACAGTCAATTTTATCGTTCTATCATTATTCTGCAATTCCAATGTGTAATCGGGCTGCGGAGTAATGCTGTCATTAACTTTGTTTTCAATGTCCAGGCACGCTTGTTTTACATCCGGCAATCCTTTGATATTGCCGTTGTCATCAATACCAAAATAGATTTCTCCACCTTCGTAATTCGAAAAGGCACTTACTGTTTTTAAAAATGTATTTGTAATCTTTTCCTTGAACTCCGTTGTTCTCGTTTCACGCATACACAGCGCTTCCTTTCCAATCTTACTATTTATATTATAGCCAAAAGCGCGCAGAAAATCAATCGTATTTTTTTATGATTGTTTTTCTGATTGTTAGGAGATAACACTCCACATCTTATCATATATTCCTTTCAACGTATATTCCCCCAGAATATGCCCGTCCTTTTCCCGATAAACTCATTGAGATAAAATTCAAAAGTCAGATTTAACAAGTTATCCAACGTCAAAATATACAACTCATAATTTTGCTCACGTAATAATATACCCTTTTATCGGAACAACAGCAACGTTATCGTGATAATATGATTGTCCCTTTTCGTATGATCCAATATCAGCAGTCCAGAGTTGAAAGCACGAAAATCCTATTGACATACATGCAACATGCATGATACGATATACATACACAATGCATGTAAGGAGGTGGGCTCTTGCCGCGAAACAAATATCCGGAGGAAACAGTCCAGAAAATCCTAGACGCTTCTTTAAAATTATTTTTGGAAAAAGGGTACGAGGAAACAACCGTATTAGACATCATCGGTGAAATGGGCGGCCTGACAAGAGGGGCCTTTTACCATCATTTCAAGTCAAAGGAAGAAGTGTTTGACGCTTTATGTGAAAAGCTTTTTAATGAGAGCAATCCCTTTGAAAGGGCCAAAGAGCACACAGAGCTGAATGGCCTGGAAAAGCTGAAATTTGTTCTGAAAACGTCCTTTGATGACACCGAACACCATCAGCTGAGCATGGCCTCCATGCAGCTTATGGGAAGTCCGGCCTTTCTGAAGAAGCTGGTGGAAAGCAATCAGGAGCTGGCGCCCATGTACCAGGAGCTGATAGAGGAAGGGATACAGGATGGCTCCATAAAGACAGAGCACGCAAAATTGCTGGCAGAGCTGTTTGTCCTTTTAACAAATTTCTGGTCCATCCCCACCATATATCCAATGACACCGGAGGAGACATGGGAAAAATTTTTAATGATCAAAAACATCATGGACAAGCTGGGACTTCCGGTGATTGACGATGAAATCGTTGAGCTGTGCAGACAGCATGCATAGGAAAATAAGATTGCCTTTTGGCAGTTTTATTTTTACCTATATACATACATGCTACATGTATAAATAAAGGAGGAATTTATGAGACCTTATATAAAACAAAATAAAATTTTATTTGCATTGACACTTTTCACAAGCGTGATCGCCTCTTTAGGGTATGTTTTCATGGCTGTCCTTCTCCAGCAGCTGCTTGATATAGCTGTTGAAAGAGATATCCGGCAGTTTCTGCAGATTGTTGTATTTTCCATTGCCTATTTTGCGCTGCTGGGGATGTTTCTCTATCTCCAGTCTCTGCTCAGCAAAAAGGTGGTTTGCCGGATCATTTACCAGATCCGCTCAGATATGTTCCGGGGAACGATGGCTCGGAATATGGAAGATTTTTACAGGAAAAATACCGCGGATTACATTTCTGTCATGACAAATGATGTGAAAATGCTGGAGGAGAATTTTCTGCTGCCTCTTTTCGAGGTCGTGCAGTACACGGTCATATTCATCTCCTCCTTTGTGCTGATGATCTGCTTTGACCTCATTGTCACAATTTTTGTAACCATGGCAATTGCAGTCATGTTCCTCGTTCCAGGTCTGCTTGGCAGGTCGCTGGAGATAAGGCAGAACAGCTTTTCCTCCAAGCTGGCAGCCTTCACAGTCAGCCTGAAAGACATTCTGTCCGGATTTGAGGTCATAAAGTCCTATTCCATGAAAGAGTACGCCGCGCAGAGATTTGACAGAGAAAATAAAGAGACAGCCCGGTCTAAATACAGCGTTGACAGGCTGCTCGCGCTAAACGAAGGGGTGTCCGCATTTCTCTCCCTTATGGTTCAGATCGTAGTCTTTTTTCTATCCGCGTATTTTATCATTACCGGACGCATAACTGTGGGAACCCTGTTAGGCATGGTACAGGTGAGCAGCAATCTGGCCAACCCTCTTGTCATGATATTTACGAACATTCCCAAGATGAAAAGCATGCAGCCGATCATCGAAAAGCTGAAAGAGACAGCAAATTTCCCTGCGGCTCTGTCCAGGAAAGGAGTCCCGGCCTCCTGTCAGAACTGCATATACGCAAACGAGCTTTCCTTTTCTTACGACGGTCAGAAGGAGGTCTTATCCGGTGTGAACTGTACCATTGAAAGAGGAAAGAAATATGTCCTTGTCGGGAAGAGCGGCTGCGGAAAGAGTACACTTATCAAGCTTTTGTCCGGCTGCTACTCCACATACAGAGGGGAAATCCTGTATGACAATACGGAGCTTCACAGGACAGACCCGGATACGGTGGCACAGCTGTCATCGACGATCCATCAGAATATTTACATGTTTGACGAGTCCATATACGATAACATCTGCTTGCATGAGGACTATCCCGGGGAAATGATCAAAAAAGCCACGGATGAGAGCGGACTGACCGAATTCCTGTCAGGGCTTCCGGAGGGCCTGCAGTATCAGGTCGGAGAAAACGGTTCAAACCTCTCCGGCGGGCAGAAGCAGCGGATCGCAGTCGCCCGCGCCCTGATCAGGAGCAAGCCCATCCTCATATTAGATGAGGGTACTTCCGCCATTGACAGGCAGACAGCGTATGATATTGAAAACAGATTGTTAAAGCTGCAGGATCTGACTCTCATCACAGTCACTCACCATCTGGATGAGGACCTGCTGAAAAAGTATGACAAAATCCTTTATATGGAAAACGGGTGCATTAAAGAAGAGGGCGCTTTTGAGTCTCTCATCAGCGTCCCCTCCCGTTTTGCAGCATATTTTCAGTTAAAGAAATAACTTAGAATACATACCTGCGCACTGCGCAGTTTTCCACACCAAAGGCAGCGTACTCCGCATTTGTCATATCAAAAAAATAGGACTGGATCACTCTGGAAATCCCGTTGTGTGCCACCAGGATATAGGTCTTTTCCTCTGCCTCTGCCTTAATCTCGTCCAGCAGGTCATAGACTCTCTGGGCCAGCTGCAGCATGGACTCCCCGCCGTCATAGCGGCAGCAGAAGTCCTCCTTTGCCTTCTGAAACTGGGCTCCGCGGCGGGATGTGCCTTCCCACTTTCCAAAATTCTGTTCTCTCAGACGGGGCTCCATCCGTCTGGGTATCCCGGTGATCTCCGAGATATGGCGGGCCGTCTCCGCCGCCCGGACAAGAGGGGAGTAGAGGATTTCATCGGCCTGTATCCCCTCTGCCAGTATCTTCTCTCCAGTCTCAATGGCCTGCCGATGCCCCAGCTCTGTCAGCTCAATATCCGTGGCACCGCAGATCTTGTTCTCCACATTCCACACTGTCTGCCCGTGGCGGACAAAATATACACATCCCATCCTGTCTATTTTACCTCCACCAGCTCGATCCGGAAGTTCAGCTCCTTCCCTGCCATCTCATGGTTGGCGTCAAAGGTGATGGTAGCCTCATCCCTGGACACTACCTTCACCGGGAAGGGCTGTCCATATGGATTGGTCAGATACACCTGCTGCCCCGCCTCCAGCTCTTCTGATCCCGGGAGCTGGGCAATCTCAACCATAAAGACGGCGCTGGGATCCGGCATACCGTAGGCATCCTCCGGCATCAGGTGGACATCCACCACCTGTCCCACTTCCATGTCAGCCACAGCCTGGTCAAATCCCCGGATCATCTGGCCGGCGCCGCAGATAAATTCCAGCGGCTCACCCCGGTCATAGGAAGAGTCAAACTGGGTTCCGTCGTTGAAGGTTCCCCTGTAGTGGGTGCGGCATGTCTTTCCCACATTCCGCCCGGTGACAGCGGGCTGTGAGCCGCATCCCCCTGCGCAGCCGCCGCCACAGCCTGATCCGCAGCCACTGCCACAGGACTGGCCCTCCCCGGCCTCTTTGTGCTCTCCATGGTCTCCGCATTCGTGCCCCTCCCCGTGATGGTGGTCACAGTTTGCCCCTGTGGAGACCAGCTCTCCTCTCAGATAGGCCTCCACTGCCTGATCCGCGTCTCCCGCAGCGCCGGCGCACAGCTCTACGCCCGCCTCCTGAAGGGCAGCCTGGGCTCCCTCTCCGATGCCGCCGCAGATCAGCACATCCACCGACTGGTCTGCCAGAAGTCCTGCCAGGGCTCCATGTCCGGTGCCGTTGGAGCCAAGTATCTCGCTGGAGACCACCTTTCCATCCTCCACCTGGTACACCTTAAAGCTCTCTGTCCTGCCAAAATGCTGAAATATGTTTCCATTGTCATAGGTTACTGCTATTTTCATCTTCAAAAATCCTCCCTGTCGTTTTCCTGCCTATTTTATCACATGGAGCCGCCTTTTTGAACGGATTTTTCGCAGCAGGCAGCCAAAATGCGTTCCAAAAGGACAAAGAGGCTTTCAGCCCTTCAGCTCCGTGTATTTCTCTTTGCTTCCGTACGCCTTTTCCACCGGGTATTTCTCTTCGTTTTTCTTCACCTTCTCCCGGATCCTGCCCATCTTCTCCCGGCAATACACGTCCCCGGCGCTCCACTGGAATACCTCCAGCAGCTCCGCCGCCTCCAGTCCCTGTTGTCTCCTGATTCATTTCCATTGTTCACATAGTCTGCCCCTCTCCTTAAGGCAGCACCTCCGCTGGCCGGAAGCCCAGGTAATCTCCCGACACCAGCATGTACCGGATGCCCCGGCACTCTCCCCGTATACTGTCTCCGAAGCGGCTCTCCCCGTGGCAGTGGGAGTACACGACAGCGGTCACATGATACTCCTTTGCTATCTCTGTGAAGGGAGAGGTCTCTTCCAATATGCTGGTGGGCGGATAGTGCAGGAACATGACGAATTTCCGGTAACCCGCCTCACGGGCCTGTTCAAAGGAGTCCCGCAGCCGGGTCATCTCCCTGGCCACCAGCTTTTTCGCGTGGGCCTCACTCTTTTCGTCCCAGCCCAGGATGCGGCCTCTGCCGTCCAGATAAAAGGGGCCCTCAAATGTGTAGCCCTTTGTTCCCACCAGGGCGTAATCCTGATATGCCGCAAAATTATTCTGCAAAAAGAAGAGTCTGTCCTTAAATTCTTCATTCAGGCGCTCCGTCTTCTTCGCGTCCCAAAACATGTCATGGTTTCCCCGAAGAAGGATCTTGCGGCCAGGAAGTCTCTCTATAAACGCCAGATCCTCCCGGCACTCGGACAGCTTCCTCCCCCAGGAGTGATCCCCGGTGAGCACAAGTGTATCCTCCGGCTTCACGATCTGCCGGACATACTTCTCGATCTTGCGCTCATGGTGCCGCCACACTCTCCCGAATTTATCCATGGATTTGTCGGCCTGAAAGCTCAGATGCAGATCTCCCAGTGCGTAAAGCGCCATAAAGGCTCACCTCCCCTTTCCTGCTTCTGTCTGCTGACTCTACAGCCCATTCCTGTACACATCGTTCATCACTGCCTGTGCCTGCTCCATCTCCTTCTTCTGCATGATCTGCTGCCTGTCGCTTAAGATTGCCAGCATCTCATCCACCAGGTCCTCGATCCTGGGGTTGCCGACCCGGTGCAGATACCCCAGCATCCGGCCGGCCGTGAAGTCTGTATTCATATTTTTGTAGGCGATCTCAGCGCAGAACTCCTTCGGATATCCCTTCTCAAGGAGGAGTCTGTACAGCTCTTTTGTCTTCTCCTGCGCCATCTTCTCACACCTCCTGCTTCTCAAACCGGTATGTCTGCTTTACATCCGGATACTTGTCTCTGTCCACCAGACTCATAAACATGGCATAAGGTCTGGCACAGATTTTAAACGGGGCATACAGAGCCTGATAGATCACCAGACGCTCCCCTGTCTCCGTGTGCTGCGCAAAGGCAAGCACCTTGTAGAGATACTCCGACGTCTCCTGGGACACCCACTCCCTCTTAAAATGCCGCACAATATCGCCTGCCCGGATATCCCTCTTTGGAGCCTTTTCCCCGACCTTTCCTCCGTCCTTCTCTCCACCCGGCTCTGTGTTTTCCTCATCATCCGGCTCAGGCTCTGTGTCCAGCTCCATATACTCATCCTTATCCAGGGAAACCGGAACCCCTGACTTCCCGGTGATGTGCACACCCCCGTACCAGGTGCCCTCTATCTCAAAAATATCCCCGATTTCATATTCTGAATTGAACTCGTCGTTCTTCTTTATAATCCTGATTCTGGCCATATGGTCCTCCTCTGTCTTCATTTAAAATAAATCCGGCTCTCCGCCGTCTCCTGCCCCGCAGGCAAACACCATGATCCTCTCCCGCATGTCCCCTCCCGGGAAGAGGTCACGGCAGTCTATCTCGTCCAGAAAGCTCAGCTCCTCCACTGTCATCAGATATGAAATGTATTCATCTGACGGATAGTAGAAAAAGAGCAGGATTTCCCTGGGCACCCCATACCAGGACTCCTGTATCCGACTCATAACCTTCCGCAGGATCTCCTGGGAAAATGGGTTGAAAAAATAGATCCGGTCCACCTGCTCCGGCACCGGAAAATGCTCCGCGTCCGCCATCTCAAACACAGTTCTCCCTGCCCGGACTGCAGTCCTCGCATTGTCCCGCGCCCTGTCAAAGATCCTCTCGTCGTACTCCACACCAATCGTCCGGCACCCTGTCTGCCAGGACAGAAAGAAATCCACTCTCCCCTTGCCACAGCCGTAATCCAGCAATGTATTCCCCTTCCGGATATACCCGGAATTGGCCAGCCTCTCCAGTACAGAGTAGGGCGTGGGCTCGTAGGGGTACCGGTACTGATCCGCCTGCGAGTCGTCCCGCCCGGCTGTCCGGATCCTTAAAAGCCTGTCCCACTTGTCTTCATCCATGCCCATGACCTACAACTCCCGGTAAACCACTTTTCCGTTTTTCGTCTCTGATTTCATGAGAGACGCTCTCTTCACCGTCATCTCCGCCTTCGGGAGATGGATCTGGTAGGGCTTTTTGGCGGAAATTTTACGGATCAGGGTAATATGGGGCACAAACCTGTCATTCTCAAAAGGAATCCCATTCTCCTTCAGGGCCTCCCGCACCTCCTTCACATAGGCCTTCAGCTTCTGGTTCCCCTTCACCCCAGCCCACAGGATGTTGCCAAAATTTCCCTGCCCGTCCAGGGCCAGCCTGAAGCCGGGCAGGGGCACCTTCCCGATTACTTCCTTTACCTTTCCCGGATCGTCATACTCCCCGATAAAGGCCAGCGTCATGTGCAGATTTTGGGCAGGGACATAGTTTCCCTCCACCCCCTGCTTCTTCAGATCGTGCATGCAGGACACCAGGGCCTTCTGCATGTCATCGGAGAGCCGTATAGCGATAAACAGTCTCATAGTGAACACTTCCTTTCTGTCTCTATTTTTCTCATATATCCCCCGCGTGGAGGACGGCGTCACATGTCCCGATGATCTTCTTCACCTCCGGGCGCAAAAGCCCGTGAGTGTCCGAAACCACTGCTATCCTCATCTCATCTTTCTCCTTCCAGTCATTTTCCCAGCTCCCAGAAGGCCACCGCGCTGGCAACCGCCACATTCAGGGAGTCCACTCCGTGGCTCATGGGGATCTTGATGGTGTAGTCCGAGGCGGCTATGGTCTCCTCCTGCAGCCCCTCTCCCTCGGTCCCGAGAATGAGGGCCAGCTTTTCTTCCTGCCGGAGGACCGGGTCGTCGATGTCCACGGACTCATCGTGGAGAGCCATGGCGGCTGTGGAAAATCCCAGGGATTTCAGGTAATCCATCCCCTCCCGTGGCCAGGCTCCCGCCTCCTCTTCCTCCAGAAAGGTCCAGGGGATCTGGAAGACCGTCCCCATACTGACCCGGGCCGCCCTCCGGTACAGGGGGTTGCTGCATCCCGGCGTCAGGAGGACTGCATCCATGTTGAGAGCCGCCGCAGACCGGATAATGGCGCCCACATTGGTGGGATTCATGACATTTTCCAGGACGGCGATGCGGCGCGCGCGCCTGCACAGCTCCTCCACCCGGGGCAAAGGCCTGCGGCGCATGGCGCAGAGAAGTCCCCGGGTCAGCTTGTATCCGGTGAGCTGCATCAGCACCTCAAAGGAAGCTGTGTACACCGGGATATCCGGGCATCTGGCGAGCACCTCCCGCGCCTCCCCGTTTATGTGCCTGTCCTCTGCCAAAATGGAGACCGGCTCATAGCCTGCGTCCAGAGCACGCATGACAACCTTGGGGCTCTCCGCGATAAAAAGCCCCTCCTCCGGCCTGTCCCTGTTCAGAAGCTGGGCCTCTGTCAGCCGGGCGTAGACGTCCAGCTCCCCTGCGGCAAAATCCCTGATCTCTATTATATTTCCCATACCCGTATGTCTCCTCGCTGTCTTCTATTTCTCTGTCACCTGTTTTTCTGTCTATATTTCGTCATCCTTCCCTGTCCGGTCCATCCTTTTCCCGGCCGCTTCAGGCAGGGCTTTAGAAAATGATCAGAAGCGCTATCTGGACTGCCAGCAGCATTGGGACAGCCCGGAACAAAAGCTTTTTCGTCTTGTGGTGAAACAGGTGCATGCCCGCCAGGGCTCCGGCGGATCCGCCGATGAGAGCCAGCCCCAGCAGGGTGGCCTCCGAAATCCTGTATTTATGTTTGACAGCCTTCCGCTTGTCGATCCCAAATGCCGCAAATGCAATGATATTGACCAGGATCAGATAGAAGGCTGTCCAGTTAAGATCTGTCATACTTTTTCCTTTGCCCCTTTCCCGGCTCTTTTTCGGATAGCAGAAAAGTCCGGAAATGCCTGTTCATTCCGGACCGTTTTCTTTTATTTTGTCTTTGATCATCCGAGAAGCCTTCGCACCATCTGGGCGTCAAATGTGACGGATTTCACATGATCCACCTCGATCTGGTACAGGGCGTTGGCGGCAATATGCTCCGCTGCCTGCTCCAGATCCCGGATGCCGCTTGTGTTCCTGTGCAGGTCAATGACTGCATCCAGTCCGTCCTGCGTCAGGCTGCACTCGTCCTTCTCCATGCCGATCCGCTTCAGCACCTTTGGGAGGGCATATTCCGAGAATATGACCTTCTTCTCCTCCGGGGTGTAGTCCGGTATCTCGATGACGGCAAACCGGGACATGAGGGGCGCGCTGATCTGCTCCCTGTCATTGGCAGTCGCGATAGGGTACACGCCCACGGTGGGGATCATGCACTCAATATAGTTGTCCGTAAATCCCAGGTTGTCCAGAAGGGTCAGGAGCACATCCGCCGGGTTTCCGTTCCCCTTCCCCGCAGCCGCCTTGTCCAGCTCGTTGATGATAAACACCAGATTGGACTCTCCCGCCATGGAGAAGGCGTCCATAATGATCCCAGGCTTTGCGTTGGCGTAGATCCTGGAGCTGCCGGTGAGCTGCTCCGGATCGTTGATGGAGCTCATGTCCAAAGTAGTCCAGGGCAGCTTCAGGATCCTGGCCACCGCGTAGGCGATCTGGGATTTCCCTGTCCCGGCAGGCCCGATCAGCAGCAGGCCGTAGGCCGGCAGGGTGTGGGTCCTGTTGATCTGGATGATGGTCTCAATGATCCTCTGCTTCACCTGCTCCATACCGTAGAGCTCCTCGTCCAGGATACGGCGGGCCTCCACCGGATCGATGGACTCAAAATAATTTCCCTTCCACTGGATGTTCATCATAATAGAGAGAGCACGCTGGGCATGGCGCCGTTCTTCCGCAGAGACCTCGTTGGAACGGGCCACAGCCAGGTTTCTCCTGGCCCAGAGCCGGATATTGTCAGGCAGAGTCCTTCCTGCGCAGTTCATAAAATCCGTAATGCTCTGGATGCTGGTCAGCTTCATGCTGTCCCCGGTCTCCTCCTCGTCCTCGTCAGGCTCCTCCTCCGAGGGCGCATCGCTGGAGAGAAGCCGCTCGATCATAAACTGCAGAAAGCCATCCTCCGCCGAGAGCTTGGAGCCGCCTCCAAAGGCGATCTCGCGGATCTTGTATACAGCGTAGCCTTCCTCCCGGACCGCGCCGGACAGACGCACGTTGATATGGTTTTCCCCAAGCCATTTCAGCAGGCTTACAAACCGGGCGTCGATCTGCAGAATATCCGCGCTGACCGTCCCCTCCTCTGTCTTAAACTCAAAGGCCGTCTTTCGGACCGGGTTGGTAAAAGCGCCGTTTGAGTGGTGCTTCAGCTTTCCGGCGCTGTTGTCCAGCACCAGCATGGGATGATCCGGCCCTGCCTGCGAGTGGCTGGAGTAAAAGATCGTATAGGTGCACTGGGGAGCGTTTGACTCCTCCGGTGTATTATTGAAATCAAATACTGGCATAGTATCCCCCTGTCTTTTCTTCTGATTTTCTTACAGTTTATCATATTGACGCGGGGAGTACAATCAGGTCTTTCCACGCCGGATACCCGTAAGCGCTCCGTGCGCTTTTCACTGCCACTGTGATGGCCTCGCTCATCACCTCTGCGGCCAGTGCGCCAACCAGATCCTGATCTGCGCACACCCTGCTGCCGTCGGCGTTTCCCACGGAGACAGCGTAAATACTGTCCCCATCCGCTGTGGTGTGAACCGGCCTTATGGAGCGGGCGTAGCCGTCATGGGCCATACCGGCGATCTTGCAAAGCGAAGGCTTCTGAAAAGCAGCGTTGGTGATGATCACGCCAATGGTTGTATTGCCTGTAAATTTATTGTCCACTGCCCGGGTATCGGCGTACATCAGCTCCTCCGTCCCGCGGAAAGATCGCCGGTCCTCTGCCAGCAGGCCGGCCAGCTTCCGTCCGCTTTTCCAGTCATAGATATCTCCCAGGGCATTGACCGCCACCACAGCGCCCACCTGCAGTTCACCAATCTGTAGGGCATAGCTGCCAATACCGGACTTCATACAGCAGTCCATACCGGCAAATTTTCCTACAGTGGCGCCGCATCCCGCACCGCAATTCCCATCTCTGTAGTTTTCCTCCTCTGCCCTCAGGCAGGCCTCATAGCCCATAGCCCTGTCCGGCCTGGCTCCCGGATCTCCTACTGTCAGGTCGAAAAGATCTGACTGGCAAACAAGGGGAACCCTCGTCACTCCCACGTCAAAACCAATCCCTCTCTCTTCCAGATACTGCATCACACCGTCGGCAGCTCCCAGCCCAAAGGCGCTTCCCCCGGCCAGCACAATGGCATGGATCTCCTGGGCGGCCGCCAGAGGCTTCAAAAGCTCCGACTCTCTGGACGCAGGGCCGCCTCCCCGCACATCCAACCCGGCCGCCATCCCCGTCTCTGAGAGGAAGACTGTACAGCCTGTGCCGCCCTCCAGGTTTTCTGTCTGCCCGATCCTGATTCCCCTGATATCCTTTATACTGATTGTTTTCTTCATCTTGGTTTTCTCCTCCATATTTCTCATGCGCTTCACAATGTCAGATATCCGGATTCCTTTTTACTCTATTTTATAATCATACCATGAGAGAGCAGATTTTCCCAGCAGTTTACGCAGAGCTTCTATGCTATGCTCTCCTCTGCTCCTGCGCAAAATTTATGTGCATCTACTCCTTCGCAGCAGCAGGCAGCAAAGTCCTGCCGCTCCGGCGAGAACAGTAAGGAGAAGAGCATATCCTGACAGCTCTGCCTCCCCTCCGCCCAGGAGCTGATATCCCCATGTGGCAGGGAAAAGCCTTCCCAGCTTTTCCAGGGCATCCGGGAGCAGCTGTGCCGGAAACATGATGCCGGACAGCATGATAGACGGCAGAAACAAAAGCTGACAGTACATGGTCAGCTTTGCCTGGCTTTTGACCAGCAGCCCCAGAACCGCGGCCAGAGACAGGGATGCTCCGATAAACAAAGCAAGCGTCAGAAAATATCCCGGCAGGTGTTCAGGCACTTTGGCATCAAAGAGTGCCTCTGCCGCCGCGAACATAATGCCGCTCATGATCAGCAGATGGAGGAAAGCGGAAAGCAGCATAGACAGGAGGCCAAAGCAGAGCGGCGCTCCCCCTGCCTGATACATTTTCCGCACATCTGTCCCATAGATTTCCACAAGGACGGGCGGGACGCCAATCAGAGCCCCCATGGACACGCCCATCACAGTCATGGACTGGATCAGCGCATCCCTCGACTGGGGCATGAGAGCAGTAAATATATTTCCCATGATGGCAAAGAAGAGAAGAGGGACAAGATAGCAGGTGACCAGCAGGGACCGGCTGCGTATGTCCATCTTAAACTGCAGAAGGGTTCCGTATAAAAATGCACTCATCTGTCACGCCCCCTTTGCCAGGTCCATGAAATGCTGCTCCAGCGTTCCCCGGCTGACACTGACATCCAGCACCTCCACCTTTTCTCTCTTCAGGCTTTCCAGAATACGAAGCAGGTCCTCGCCGATGTGAGCCGCCCGGTATGTACGCTCTCCCTGCTCTGTCCTGATCCGGATCACAAAACGGCTGTCCACACGGTCCGCCAGCTCCTCTGCCGTTCCCAGGAAAGCGATGCGGCCGCTGTTCAGGATGGCGATGCGGACGCACAGCTCCTCCACCTCCGCCATATCATGGCTGGCCAGGACAATGGTAGCTCCCCGCCGGTTCAGCCTCCTAATCCTCTCGTGCAGAGCCAGCCGCCCCTTCACATCCAGACCGGCTGCCGGCTCATCCAGGAAAAGAATATCCGGATTTCCTGTCAGAGCCAGGACCAGATGCAGCCTGCGCTTCTGTCCGGTGGACAGCTCCGCGTACTTTTTCTTTGAAAATTCCCGGATCCCCAGCCCCTCAATAAGCTCTCCGTCCGGCTTTGTCCTCTTCCATCTCGCAAACAGCTCCACCGCCTCCAGCGGCTTCATGCAGCCCGGCAGTGAGGCGGACTGGAGCTGGATGCCTACGCTGCCCTTCAGCTGGATCCTTCCGCCATCATATTTCCGGAAGCCCTCCATGCACTCCAGAGTCGTGGTCTTTCCGGCCCCGTTGGTTCCCAGAATTCCAAAGATCTCCCCTCTTCTCACCTGGAAGGAAATGCCGCAAAGCACCTCTGTCTTTCCGTAGCTTTTTCGAAGGTCCGCCACTTGTATCACATCCATCATTCCCCCTCCTTCCCGAAGGGATCCATGCCCGTCTCCCGGAAATAGCGCTCCAGCCCCGGCTGCAAATACTGATTGACTTCCGCCTGCTTCCTGGCCCACGCATGATCCTCGTCCATCATATTTCCAAATTCCATCAGCTCAGGCAGCATGGACATGTCCCCGCCTGTGAACTCTACGACCATATCCCAGAACTCCACGGCCAGCTCCATAGCCCGGTCATCCTCCGGTGGGACGCCGCTTTCTTTCACCGCCAGCACCCTGTCATCCAGCTTATTGAACCGGTCTATGAAGGCCATCCCGCTCTCCCTGTCAAACCGGTTCCGGATGTGGTCCAGCGTCCTCTCGTCAAAATGCTTGATAAGCCAGTAGAACTCATTGTTCATCTGAAGATTGACTATGATATCCGCGTACTTTTTAAAGTCCACCTCTTTGATCTTGAGGACTTCCTCCCTTAAAGCCTTCGTCTCTGCCGCCACCTCTTCCAGGCGGCGGATCTGCTGCCGGATGGCCTGCTCCTGACCTGCCAGCATCTCTGCCACCTCTTCTGGCGTATCCAGAGGGATCAGCCGGTTCTTAATGTCATCTAGAGAAAATCCCAGGGATTTCAGCGACTGGATCTGATGGAGCCGGATCATGTCCTTGTGGGTGTACAGTCTGCGGCCTCCCTCACTTGCGGCGGCGGGCTTCAAAAGCCCCACTCTGTCGTAATACTGCAGGGTTCGGACTGTGGTCCCCATCTTCCCGGCCAGCTCTCCAACTGTCATGTAACCATCTGGTATTGCTTTTCTGTTCTCCATACTGCACCTCCTGGGATGATTATAATTCATGACGCCGGGTCATGAGCAAGAGTATCCGCGCCACTTTTTTCAATCTAAGTTCAGGTCCGCTACTCTCCCAGCACAGCATAATCCTCAAATATGATCCTGAGGCGGTCCAACACCATGGACTTGATCGATAAAAGGAAGATATTTATCCACCGGCTCGTATTTCAAAGGCAGCGTATAACTCAGGACATAGTCTATCTTCCATTCCGCTCTGTCCAACTGCTCTTCCACATACTTTTTGATGGAAGCAGACGGCTGTTCATTGTCATACCAGGCATATCCTTTCTTCTGCCGGTAAAACTTATCCACACTGTATGCTCCCCCAATAGCGATTGCCTTTTTCCCATCAAAGTCATATATCTCTCCGTCTTTGGCAAACAGAATAGATGGATATGCATCCTCCACATAGGCTACCGCGCCGCTCCACAGTTTCTCCCGGTGAGTTTTTATGGCAAAAGGCCTCTGTTCATGATTGCCGTGGATACAGAAAAATGTAACCGGCAGTTCTGACAGATGTTCTTTTATCGCCACGGCCTTCGATCCTAGAAAATAATTGATACCTGTATCTCCAAGAATAATCCGTATATCTTCCCGGTGTCGTCTGCCTTTCTCTGAAAAATCACCGATACGGTCAAATACCGCATGTGTATCCCCTGTGAGATAGACCATTTTTATATCCCCTTTTTTAAAAGAACCTCCAGAAACGCCTCCCCGTACTGCTTTACCTTTTTCTCCCCCATTCCATTTACATCCAGCAGCTCCTCTCTGGTGCGGGGCAGCCTGACGCACATATCCCGCAGTGTCTTGTCCGAGGCCACCATGTAGGGAGGGATCTTCCTCTTTCCCGCCAACCTCATGCGCAGCTTCCTCAGCTCTTCAAAGAGCACCTGCTGCCCTTCTGTCAGGTCAGCCATCTGGGCCGGCCGCCTTCCCGAAGCCCCGGAAGCCTTTAACTTCTTCCCAGCCTTCTCCTCTTCCTTCCTATAGGATATATAGAAGGGCTGCGTCTCCTCCAGCAAACTCTCTGAGCTCTCTGTCAGCTTCAGCAGCGTATATTTGTCCTTTGTCTGGCAAAGATACCCTCTCTCCACCATGGTGCGTATCACTTCCTGCATCCGGGCCTTCCCCAGCTTACTCTGCTTGCCGTAGACAGAGCTCTTATCCATACCGCGATCCCTTATCCTGGCTGTGTTCTCTCCCAGAAGCGTGCCTGCGATCATGCTCTGGCCATAGCGCTGTCCGCATTCCCGCACACACCGGACCACATCAGCAGCAGCCTCCGCGGCATCCATCTGCTCAAATTCCGTCAGACAATTGCCGCAGTTTCCGCAGCTATCCTCTGCCTTTTCGCCAAAATAACGGAGAATGTAGCTGCGCAGGCATCCCGTAGTAGTGCAGTAGCCTTCCATTTTCCGCAGCCGCTCCGCATCCTGCTCCCGGATCGTCCGCCGCTCCTCTTCTGTATAGGTCTCATCCATCTCCTTGCTCTCCAGCAAAAGCCGCCCGATCATCGTGTCCTGGGGCGAGTAGTAGAGGATACACTCCGCCGGTTCCCCGTCACGCCCCGCTCTGCCCGCCTCCTGGTAATAATTTTCCATGCTCTAAGGCATGTGGTAGTGCAGCACAAAACGGACATTGGACTTGTCGATGCCCATTCCAAAGGCATTGGTGGCAATGATCACGCGGATGCGGTCATATATGAAATCCTCCTGGCTCATTTTCCTGGCGTCAGCGCTCATGCCTGCATGGTATCTCCCCACAGAAAAACCGGCATTTTCCAGATAGAGATACAGCTCATCCACTGCCTTTCTTGTGGCACAGTAGACGATCCCGCTGTCCTGGCTGTGATCCGTCAGATACCGGCGCACGCGCTCTTTCTTATCCCTGGCCCTCTGCACTTCAAAATAGAGATTAGGCCTGTCAAATCCGGCCACTGTCTCATAGGGCTGCTCTAATTCAAGGGAAGCCAGGATATCCTGTCTGACCTTCTCTGTTGCTGTGGCCGTGAAGGCGGAGACCACAGGCCGCAGGGGAAGCTGGCGGATAAAGGAGAGGATCCGCACATAGCTGGGTCTGAAATCCTGGCCCCACTGGGAAATGCAGTGAGCCTCATCCACTGTGATCATGGAAATCTGCGCGTGGCAGGCAAAATCCAGGAACCTGGGCGTCTCCAGGCGCTCCGGCGCCACATAGATGAGCTTGTAGCGCCCTGCTCTCGCCAGCTCCAGCGCCCTGGCTGTCTGCCCCTCCGAAAGAGAGCTGTTGATATAGGCCGCGTGCACTCCCGCCTCGTTGAGGGCTTTCACCTGGTCCATCATCAGGGAAATGAGGGGAGAGACGACGATCGTTGTCCCCGGCATGAGGAGGGCCGGCAACTGGTAGCAGAGTGATTTTCCCGCCCCCGTGGGCATGACTGCCAGCACGTCCCGACCGGCAAGGAGCTGGTCTATGATCTCCTCCTGGCCGGAACGAAAGGTGTCGTATCCAAAGTATGTTTTTAATGTCTTTCTCTTCTGCTCTGCTTCCAATCATTCTTCCCCGCTTTTTCCCGTTCTTTTGTCTATCGCCTTCCTGTAGATCTGCCAGGTTCTGTCGTCAAAGAGCACCCACTCCGCCAGCTCCAGCTTTCCCGGGTGCTCGCTGACAAACCTTCTGACCACGGCCACCGCGATCCCGGCTGCCTCTTCCACAGGAAAATGATACACGCCTGTGGATATGGAGGGAAATGCGATCCTTCTCACACCGTTTTCCACTGCCAGCTTCAGACAGGATCCGTAACAGGACGCCAGAAGCTCTCTCTCCCTGTGACTGCCTCCTCTCCAAACAGGCCCTGGCGTGTGGATCACATATTTGCACGGCAGTCCGTAGGCGCCTGTAATCTTTGCCTCCCCGGTAGGGCATCCGTGGAGAGTCCGGCACTCCTCCAGAAGCTTTGGGCCAGCGGCTCGGTGGATGGCGCCGTCCACGCCGCCTCCTCCCAGCAGGCTTTCGTTAGCTGCATTTACAATGGCATCCACATCCGTAATCTCTGTGATATCTCCGCGCACAGCTCTTATCACTGTCTCACTCATAGCTTATCCCTCCTGTGATTACTTTTCTGTTATTATACCACAAAATCCCGCCTCATTTCTGAGACGGGATTTCATATAAATCACACTGCTTGTATTCTGCTGTGATTAGTTTTTCTTCTGTGCGATTGCAGCCTGAGCAGCAGCCAGACGAGCGATCGGTACACGGAACGGTGAGCAGGATACATAGTCAAGGCCAAGCTTGTTGCAGAACTCTACAGAGCTCGGATCTCCGCCGTGCTCGCCGCAGATACCTACGTGGAGCTTCGGATTAACCGGTTTTCCAAGATCGATAGCCATCTTCATCAGCTTGCCAACGCCATCCTGATCCAGTTTTGCGAACGGATCGTTCTCAAAAATCTTAGCGTCATAGTAAGCGTCAAGGAACTTGCCTGCATCGTCACGTGAGAAGCCGTATGTCATCTGTGTCAGGTCGTTTGTACCGAAGCAGAAGAAGTCTGCCTCTGCAGCGATCTCGTCAGCTGTAAGAGCAGCTCTCGGGATCTCGATCATTGTACCAACCTCGTACTCAAGGTCGCTTCCTGCGGCAGCGATCTCAGCGTCAGCTGTCTCAACAACGAATTTCTTCACGTATTTCAGCTCTTTCACATCGCCAACAAGCGGGATCATGATCTCCGGCTGAACTTTCCAGCCCGGATGAGCCTTCTGTACGTTGATAGCCGCGCGGATAACAGCCTTTGTCTGCATCTTTGCGATCTCAGGATATGTTACGGCCAGACGGCATCCACGGTGACCCATCATCGGGTTGAACTCATGGAGGCTGTCGATGATCTCTTTAATTTTCTCAACAGATTTGCCCTGAGCCTCAGCCAGCTTCTTAATGTCCTCTTCCTCTGTCGGAACGAACTCGTGAAGCGGAGGATCAAGGAAACGGATTGTTACCGGGTGTCCTTCCAGAGCCTCGTACAGCTTCTCGAAGTCTCCCTGCTGATACGGAAGGACTTTCTCGAGAGCTTTCTCTCTCTCTTCCTCTGTCTCAGCACAGATCATCTCACGGAATGCGTCAATTCTTCCCTCGCCGAAGAACATGTGCTCTGTACGGCAAAGTCCGATACCCTCAGCACCAAGCTCAGCAGCCTTTCTTGCATCCTCAGGTGTATCTGCGTTTGTACGAACCTTCATTGTTCTGTACTTGTCAGCCCAGTCCATGATACGTCCGAACTCACCAGCGATTGTAGCGTCTACTGTCGGGATGATTCCGTCGTAGATGTTACCTGTGGAACCGTCGATGGAGATGCAGTCTCCCTCGTGGTACTCTTTTCCGCCAAGTGTAAATTTCTTGTTTGCCTCGTCCATAACGATGTCGCCGCATCCGGATACGCAGCACTCACCCATACCACGGGCAACAACAGCTGCGTGGGATGTCATACCACCGCGGACTGTCAGGATACCCTGAGCAGACTTCATACCTGTGATATCCTCAGGTGATGTCTCCAGACGAACAAGGATAACCTTCTCGCCTCTCTCAGCCCACTCTACAGCATCGTCAGCTGTGAAGACAACCTTACCGCAGGCAGCTCCCGGAGAAGCTCCAAGACCTTTGCCCATGGGAGTTGCAGCCTTCAGAGCAGCAGCGTCGAACTGGGGATGAAGCAGTGTATCCAGGTTACGCGGATCGATCATAGCTACAGCCTCTTCCTCTGTTCTCATGCCCTCGTCAACCAGGTCGCAGGCAATCTTCAGAGCAGCCTGAGCTGTTCTCTTACCATTACGTGTCTGCAGCATGTACAGTTTTCCGTGCTCTACAGTAAACTCCATATCCTGCATATCTCTGTAGTGTGTCTCCAGAGTCTTGCACACATCCTTGAACTGTGCAAATGCCTCCGGGAATTTCTCTTCCATCTCTGCGATGTGCATAGGTGTACGCACGCCGGCAACAACGTCCTCGCCCTGTGCGTTTGTCAGGAACTCTCCGAACAGACCATTCTCTCCTGTAGCAGGGTCACGTGTAAAGGCAACACCTGTACCACAGTCATCACCCATGTTACCGAATGCCATCATCTGTACGTTTACGGCTGTTCCCCATGAATACGGGATGTCGTTGTCACGACGGTAAACGTTTGCTCTCGGGTTGTCCCATGAACGGAACACAGCCTTAACAGCGCCGATCAGCTGCTCTTTAGCGTCAGACGGGAAGTCTGTTCCGATCTTCTCTTTGTACTCAGCCTTGAACTGTCCTGCCAGAGTCTTCAGATCCTCTGCTGTCAGCTCTACGTCCTGCTTAACGCCCTTCTCCTCTTTCATTTTGTCGATGAGCTCTTCGAAGTATTTCTTTCCTACTTCCATAACTACATCTGAGTACATCTGGATAAATCTTCTGTAGCAGTCCCATGCCCAGCGCGGGTTTCCGGATGCCTCTGCCAGAGTCTCAACAACTTCCTCATTTAATCCCAGGTTCAGGATGGTGTCCATCATACCAGGCATGGAAGCTCTTGCACCGGAACGAACGGAAACGAGAAGCGGATTCTGCTTGTCTCCGAATTTCTTTCCTGTAATCTCCTCCAGCTTAGCCATAGCAGCCATGATCTGATCCATGATCTCGTCATTGATCTGTCTTCCGTCCTCGTAGTACTGTGTACAAGCCTCTGTTGTAACGGTAAATCCCTGTGGTACCGGGAGTCCCAGGCCTGTCATCTCAGCGAGGTTGGCGCCTTTTCCGCCAAGAAGGTTTCTCATGGTCGCATTACCTTCTGTGAACATATAAACCCATTTTGTTGCCATGTTCCAATGACCTCCTAAAATTTTTTCTTTCTACTAATACCTAGTAATTTGCACATAATATTTTACTGTTTTTGCCATGGTTCGTCAAGTCCTTAGCCCGCAAGTTCTCAAATAATGTGCAGGGGCCCTGCCTTTTCCGGCACTCCCCGCCAGAACGTGACATTTTACAGCTCCTGTATAAATGCTTTGTACCCTTTATACGCCTCATAGACGTCGGCCTTGCTGGTAATCTCCCAGGGTGCGTGCATACACAGAACAGCCACGCCGCTGTCGATGACCTCCATGCCGTAATTTGCCATAATATAGGCAATGGTTCCGCCGCCCCCCGCGTCTACTTTTCCAAGCTCGGCAAACTGATAGGCTACCTCCTGATTGTCCATAGCCCGGCGAATCTGGGCCAGATACTCGGCATTGGCGTCGTTTGACCCGCTTTTTCCCCTGCTTCCTGTAAATTTATTGAACACAAGTCCCTTGGCGAAGAAGGCGGAGCTCCTCTTTTCAAACACCTCAGCATACATGGGATCATAGGCAGCGCTCACATCAGAGGAGAGCATTTTTGAATTCTGCAGCGCCCGGCGCAGCTTCAGCTCAGACTCTCCTTCCTTGAGAGCCAGCACCTCGGCCACGGTATTTTCAAAGAAGCGGGAGTGCATGCCTGTGGCTCCCACGCTTCCGATCTCTTCCTTATCTACAAGGATGCAGCAGGCGGTCTTGTCCAGATCAGAGACATCCATCATGGCAAAGAGAGAAGTGAAGGCACACACTCTGTCGTCCTGCCCGTACGCCATGATCATACTCCGGTCAAAGCCGCAGTCCCGGGCCCGTCCGGCAGGAACGATCTCCAGCTCAGCGGAGCAAAAATCCTCTTCCTCTATATCATAGGCTTCGTGCAGGAGCTTCATGATCTGCTTTTTCACCGCCTCTTTCCCCGCTTTTTCATTTTCAGCCTCCTCGCCGTTCTCTCCAGACAGGGGTCTGCTTCCCACCAGGAGATCCAGCTTTTCTCCTTCTATGACAATGCTGGCCTTTTTCTCCATCTGTTTGCCTGCCAGGTGGACCAGAAGATCAGTCACCGCGAAAACAGGGTCCTCCTCCCTCTCGCCGACACAGATATCTACCGTGGTTCCGTCTTTTTTTACCACCACTCCGTGAAGAGCCAGGGGCAGGGTCACCCACTGGTATTTCTTTATTCCCCCATAATAGTGGGTGTCCAGATAGGCCAGCTCCTCGCTTTCATAGAGAGGATTCTGCTTTACATCGATGCGCGGAGAGTCTATGTGGGCTCCCAGGATGTTCATTCCCTCCTCCAGAGGCTTTCGCCCTATGTGGAACAAAAGGATGCTCTTTCCCATGCAGATCGCATAGACCTTATCCCCGGGCTTCAGGCTGTCGCCTGAGCTGATGATGTCATTCAGATCTCTGTATCCCTTCTCCTTTGCAATGCGGACCGCGGCTTTCACGCACTCCCGCTCCGTCTTGCCCTCATCCAGGCAGCTTTTGTATAAATTGTTGATACGCTCCAGCTCGCTCAGCTGCTCTTCGGAGTAGCCAAGCCATGCATTTGTTCTTTCCATTGGTGTAGTCCTCCTTTTTGATGATGGATATAGTATAACACATATGATCGGAGACGTAATCCTTTTCAAAAGTATTACGTCTGGAATTAAACCAACTGGTGTACATTTATGAGAAAATCCCTGTGTAATTGTGTTAATTGTTTTTTACCTGGTTCCTGATTTTCGAATATAGAAGCTTAGATTTGCGCTGCGACACATTCAGTGTCTGCTGAATGTTTTTGATATATTCTTCCCGATATGACTTTTCTTCAAACACCTGCGTTAGATAATTCATCTGCGCCTGTTCGTACATCTCTCTGGCAAGTTTTTCTGCCACCTCAAGCCGCTGCTGCTCCATTTCATTATATATATCCTGAAAGATTTCATAATTTCTTTTCCTGTGGAACTCTTCAAACAAAGCACAGTCTCCGAATTTCTGTTTCGCCATTGTCAGGCTGTCAGGATGTATCAGCGGATCCTTGGCCTTTCCCGGGAAAAATTCTCTCATACTGCTGAAACGGTAATCCGTGGCATGCACTGCCATTCCGGCTTTCACTGGATTCATATGGATGTACCTGAGACAGTTCCAGAAATAGGACTCCGTTTCAATACATTCACTCGTAAACCTGTTCTGGAAAACATGCCCGTTACGATTATGTTTATAATTATAGTAAATTGCGTATTCTGCCAGGATCCTGGCCATGAACAAAGACAAAACCGGAAGCTCCGCACCTATCATAAGGTGCACGTGATTTGACATGATGCAGTATGAAAAAATTTTCACTGCGTATTTATCCTTATATTTTCTGATAATTTTTTGGAAATATTTCCTTTCTCTTATCTGGCTAAAATTATTTTCCCGGGCGATCCCTTTAGCAATAACATGGTACACACCGGTACTACTCTCCTGTCTTTTCCCCTGCGCCAAAATATCCCTCCTTTCAAATATCACAGGGACATTTCACACAATTATACACCAGTTGGTTTAATGAGGGTGTCCCAAAAGTCACGAAGTGACTGAAAGGACACCCGACTATAAAAAAGGAGAACGGTTACCACGCCGTTCT
>NZ_JACLYY010000013.1:0-100668 GCF_016900595.1 Faecalicatena fissicatena | reverse complement strand
AGATGTGTATAAGAGACAGTTTCTTGGTTTATATATTTCCCATCTAATATTTCCTTAAATCTCAACAATCCTCGGCGAATATTAGCTATATTATTTTCAAATTCTATCTCAAATGTAGAATATTCAAAGTGTGTACATCCTCGTACATATTCATAAAATTTCCCACTATCATTTTCTATAAGATCAAATGATAATAACAGATGTTCTAATAAATGAGTTGTACCCTCTTTGGTTTCATTTTCAGATCCTGTTTCTACAATTAATTTAATATTGATTTTATCAGTGCTACTCTCTGCTCGTTTTACACATAAAGAAAATTTATTGTTTATTTCCCATTCTTTCATAGTTAATCTCCGCAAACAAGTAATCTTTAAGGGTATTACTGATCGAAATCAGCAATACCCTTTTTCCACAATCCACTAATATGTAACTTTTCTTTGAGCTGTACTTCTATTTGCCGCGGAATTTCCGTTACAACTACATCCACACCAAGCACAACTATTTCCACCATTACCTCTCATATTATCGTAATGGCTCCCAGCACACATACATGCTCTCATGTCAAAATTAGCTTCTGCTTTAGTAGACACATGCCTACCTACCGGATTAATAACCTTCATCTTTTCACCTCCTTCCCCATTATATCTAATTTACTTCCATGCTAAAAGCAAAGAAATAAATTATCCAAGTTAATATCTAATATCCAAAGGATAAAATGTCAGTCAATATGAATAGTATTCAAAAACTCCAGCTTTTCTGGAGATGTTTCTAATATTTCATGATAATCCGCTAATTTTTGAGCCCACGTTGCCCTTTCTAGTTTACATGCTTCATTTTTATGAACCATATTAATCCCTTCTTTTGTGTAACAGCATTCATAGCATATAGAACACAAATGAACCGCCCAACATTTTTGACATTCAGGGATTGAATTTTTCATATAGTCATCTATATAGTATTTTTTTATAGCATCCAAATCAATTCCCTTATCTATATCTCCTATATAAGGTGAAAAACCAATTTTTTCGCATACCTTAAATTTTCCATCGACTGTAACGTACAGTCTGCGATTAGCCGGAGTACAACATCCATTAAAAGTAAAACTTTCTATGGGCTCTTCGCATAAACGTCTAGCATGTATTCTATATAATCCCTTTATTAAACCATCGCTTGTAAATAACTTTTCGTCATCCAGTCCACCTTGTGTCTGTAAATATTCCTGAGACCAGTTCCCTATAGGATCCCTGTCTTTGTTATCCCCTGAATAAACTTCCTCAGATACTACATCATGATTTCCATAATCGACATAGGCAACATTTTTTACTACTTTTAAGGGTAACCACTCTTTTATACTCTCATAAAACTCTTTCATATCTTCCAGCTTAGCGGTGGTATACGGTGGTGTAACAACCATGCTAATACTTACCCTCTCTGAAACAGTCTCCTTATCTTCTATTGCTGTTACAAAATTTTTTAATCCTTGATACGTCTTCTGAAAGCTCCCCTTTCCATCAGGGAAAACTCTATTTTCATCATGGATTAACTCCGGGCCATCTAAACTACAAGTAATCATAAAATTCTTCTTTTTAGCAAAATAATTCGCTTTTTCCTCATCCATAAGAACCATGTTGCTTGTCATATTAAAAGTTAGTTCTTTATCTTGCAATCTATCTTCGCAATACTCAACACATTCTTTTAACAAATCAAATTTTAGAAGTGGCTCTCCACCATAAAAAACAATAGAAATGCTCTTTCCCGAATGCGCAGCTGCATAGTCTATAGCTTTTTTAGCTATTTCAAAACTCATATCATTGTTTCCGAAATCACGATTGTCTAAATTTTCGCTGCCATAAATACAATATTTACATCTTAAATTGCATCGCTCTGTCAACTCTAGGGTCATTTGTTCCAAATGCTCATTAATGCTTTCTTCTAAATAATTTATATTAGTTCCCCCGAATTGTTTTACCTCTGGTGCCTGCAACACTTTCTCGGTTTCAAATGCTTCTTTCAACTCATGCACTTCTTCAACAAAGTTTTTGTCTATCTTATCATAATCATCAACATTATTATTTCGTTCCAGACAACATAATAGATCATAAAGTCCTTTTCCGCACTCTAACACTTTGCCTGTTCCTCTATCATAAAAATAATACTTTTGTCTTGTTTTAAAAGTTTTCCCTAATCTTTTAAAGTCCCCTTGCTCTAAAAGCCGCTGTAAAAATTCTATACTTTCTTGTCTGGATAGTTCTTCACTTTTCATTGTCTTTCCTCTCTTATAATTCCATTTTCAAATTTTAAAATCTTGTCCACATTACGTATTTCTTTATTATGTGTAATAAAAATCACCGTACGATCAAGAGTATTGTTGTAAATATAATCACATATTTCTTCTTCTGAACGTTTATCACAATTGGAAAAGGCTTCATCTAAAATAATGATAGGTGCTTGTCTCGCTAGCATTCTCGCAATAGCTATCTTTTGACGTTCCCCTCCTGATAGATTTTCACCATTACTATTTAAAAGAGTTTTAATACCTTTTGGCATTTTTTGGATAAGCTTCAAAATATTCTCTTCCGTAATACATTCCTTCAAATCAAAGGTTTTCATATGGCTAAGATTTATGTTGTTTTCTATTGTGTCACTAAACAAATATGGAAACTGTTCTACCACACTGAAAAGTTCTCGATATTTATGAATATCTATTTTTTCTATATTTTTTCCGTTTAATAGTATTTCTCCATCATCTGGTGTTATAAATCTTAAAATCAAATCTAAAAAAGTGCTCTTTCCCGTTCCATTTTCCCCTATTATCGCTACTTTCTCACCTGCTGAAATAGTCATATTGACATGTTCCAAAATCTTATCATCGCTATATGAAAAACTTATGTCCTTAAATTCTAATCGCTGAAAATTTTGTCTTGTATCACTCTTATTTTCGTATTCTTCAGGATAATCATATACATCAAACAATCTTTTGGCAGAAGGTAATATTCTCGAAAAAATATAGCGAATATTGATTATAGAATGTATTGGGCCGAAAACATATTGACAATATGTAACAAAAGCTAATATTCCTCCCACCGTCAACTGGTTATTGCAAACCAAACCTCCACCTAACAAATAAAAAAACACAACCATACCTTCAACAATTAAAGAACTAAAAGATGTATTATATTGTTCCATCATAAGCGACTTTTTAGCCCACTTTATAGTATCGCCTTGTCTTTCTTTTAACTCCTGCTCTTTAAAGTCTTTTGCATTCCATAGTTTCAATTCCCTAATACCTGAAATAGTATCTCCAAACCATGAAAAGAACATATTAGACGAATATAATAGTTTATCAGTAATTTTTTGCTGCCGATCTGAAAAAAACTTTACAAAAATATAATCTACAGGAATTACAATCAAAGCTCCAAGGGCTAATTTCCAATTAATTATAAACAATCCAAATAGTCCTGTTATTACCTGTAATATCTGACTGATCCCACCAAATATTCCCTGCCAAAACATCCCATTCAAATACTCTATATCGGTCGATATCTGTTCTACAACTTCTATAGTTTCTTTTTGAGAAAAAAAAGACATTCTTATTCGCGTAATCTTGTCAAAAACATCCTGATACAAAGAAAGTTGCACCTTGTTTTGTAAATCGGCCAAAAAATTAGCACGCATTATTTCTGTAATCTCACGGATGATAATAATTCCTGCCAAAATTGCTACATAACATACAATGTCAGCAAATTTCTTTTTAATGAAACCTTCGTCGATAAGCTTTTGAACCATTACAGGATACAAAAAACTCAATAAATTCAAAAAAAGAAAAAGAAATAAAATTAAACTAATATTCAAATGAATTTTTAACATTTTTGATATTAATTCTTTTATGATTTTATTTCTTTCCTTTTTATCCATTCATTTTCCTCTTCCCATTCCATACTAGAAGAGCTATTACTTAAAAACTAATAACTTCAAGCAATAGCCCTTATTAGCAAAACATATCCTTATTATATATATCAAACCTTTTTAGACTCTACGTCAAAAATTACAGCCGCCAGAACAACCAGGCCCTTTACAACCTTCTGCCAGTTCATGTCAATACCCATGATAGACATACCAAGGTTGATTACACCCATTAACATTGCACCAATAATAACGCCGGGGATGGTTCCGCTTCCGCCGTATGCGGATGCGCCGCCGATGAAACAGGAGCCGATGGCGTCCATCTCGTAGCTGTCTCCGGACGTCGGACTAGCAGAATTCAGACGGGCGATGGTCACCATACCTGCAACTGCTGCCAGAAGACCCATGTTGGCGTAGGCGAAGAAGTACACCTTGTTTGTGTTGATACCGGAGAGCTGTGCAGCCTTCTCATTTCCGCCGATAGCATACAGGTGACGTCCGATGGTTGTCTTGGATGTGATGTACCCGTAAATGAGGACGATCACAGCGATCCAAATCAACATGTTGGGAAGGCCCTTGTACTGTGCCAGTCTCCACATAAAGCCGATGATAACGATGCTGATGATAGCGCAGCGGATAATGTCGTTGCTTGCCTTGTTCACTGCGTAGCCCTTCTTGATCTTGGACATTCTTCCCTTGAATGTAAGCAGGATGAAGATGGCTGCCGCGATCACGCCGATGAGCACACAGGTGATGTTCAGTCCCTGGCCTCCGAAGAAGTCAATGATGTAGCTGTTGAACAGGTTCAGGTAGCCCTGGGGCATAGGCGCGATGGTGAAGCCGTCCAGCACGATGTTGGAGAGACCTCTGAACATGAGCATACCTGCCAGAGTTACAACGAATGGCGGGATACGCCTGTAGGCGATCCAGAAGCCCTGCCACACGCCGATGGCCAGTCCTACCGCCAGCATGACAATGATACCGATAAACACGTTCATCTTCATGTTGACCATGACCGTAGCGCCCACAGCGCCCACGAAGCAGACTACAGAGCCCACGCTCAGGTCGATGTTACCGCCTGTCAGGATACAGAGCAGCATACCTGTTGCCAGGATGAATACATACGCGTTCTGGGCGATCAGGTTGTTGACGTTCTGCGGCAGAATCATCCTTCCGCCGGTCTGCCATGTAAAAAACAATACCACAATGACCAGGACAATGACCATTGTATACTTCTTCAAAAATTCTGATACTTTACTCTTTTCCATAGCTATTCTCCTTTGCTCGATTTCAAGATGCGTGACATGATCAGTTCCTGGGTTGCCTCTTCTCCGCTCAGCTCTCCCACCATCTTTCCTTCATTCATGATGTAGATGCGGTCTGACATGCCGAGAACCTCCGGAAGCTCGGAGGAGATCATGATCACGGATTTCCCCTGCGCCACCAGATCGTTGATGATGCAGTAGATCTCATACTTGGCTCCCACGTCGATACCTCTTGTGGGTTCGTCCAGGATCAGCACATCCGGCTCAGCGAACATCCATTTTGCCAGGAGCACCTTCTGCTGGTTACCACCGCTCAGGTTCCCTACGTTCTGCTCCACTGAGGGGCATTTTGTCCGCAGCTTTTCGCGGTATTCCTCCGCAACGGCGATCTCCTTGTCGTTGTCGATGACGCCGTGGCTGCTGACTCCTTCCAGATTGGCAAGAGTGGTATTGACACGGATAGGATTGCTCAGGATCAGTCCGTTCCCCTTCCGGTCTTCTGTCACGTAGGCCAGTTTATGTTTGATAGCATCCTTTACAGAGTGGAGATGCACTTCTTTTCCATTTATAAACAGCTGTCCGGAAATGTTTTTGCCGTAGCTCTTTCCAAAGATGCTCATGGCCAGCTCGGTACGTCCTGCACCCATCAGTCCGGAGATGCCGAGAACCTCTCCCTTTCTCACGTACATGGATACGTTGTCCACGACTTTTCTCTCAGAATACAGCGGGTGATGTACGGTCCAGTTCTTCACCTCCAGGGCCACATCCCCGATATTTTTCTTCTCCCTCTTGGGGAAACGGTCCGTCAGCTCACGGCCAACCATACCCTTGATGATCCTGTCCTCCGTAAAGGCGTCCTTCTTTTTGTCCAGCGTCTCAATGGTAGAGCCGTCACGGATGACAGTGATTTTATCTGCCACATAGGCAATCTCATTTAATTTGTGTGAGATAATGATCGAAGTCATGCCCCGCTTCTTGAACTCCAGCAGAAGATCCAGGAGCGCCTGGGAATCCTCCTCGTTCAGAGAAGATGTGGGCTCATCGAGAATGAGCAGCTTCGCGTTCTTGGCCAGAGCCTTGGCGATCTCCACAAGCTGCTGCTTGCCGGTTCCAATGTCTTTAATAAGTGTGCGGGAAGACTCATTAAGACCTACCTGCTTCAGGTATTTGTCCGCCTCCCCGTATGTTCTGCTCCAGTCGATGGCAAAGGATTTTCCCTGCTCATTTCCCAGATACATATTTTCACCGATCGTCATCTCCGGTACAAGAGCTAGCTCCTGGTGGATGATAACGATGCCTTTTTCTTCGCTGTCTTTGATCTTGTTAAATTTACAAACTTCTCCGTTGTATATGATATCTCCCTCATAGCTGCCATACGGGTAGATACCGCTTAAGACGTTCATCAGTGTGGATTTCCCGGCTCCGTTCTCACCCACAAGAGCGTGGATCTCGCCCTCCTCCACCTGCAGATTTACATTGTCAAGTGCCTTGACGCCGGGGAAAGTCTTGGTAATATTTTTCATCTCCAACAGGATATTTGCCAATGTTCTCCCTCCCTTTCCTTCATAAAACAGGCGGGCCACTCGTTCCCGCCTGCATCTTCACAAGTTACATTTTCAATAATTACTGGACATCTTCCTCTGTGTAATATCCTGAGTCGATCAGCATTTCCTGATAGTTGTCTTTTGTCACAACTGTAGGCTCGCAGAGGTATGTGGGGATGACACCTGTTCCGTTGTCGTAGGACTCTGTATCGTTTACTTCTGCTTCCTCGCCGCTCATGATGGCGTCCACCATCTTAACGGTCTGCTCTGCAAGGAGACGTGTGTCTTTGAATACAGACATTGCCTGCTTGCCGGCTACGATGTTCTTAACGTTCGGTTTATCACAGTCCTGACCTGTGATGATCGGCCACTCGCCTGTGTAGTTTGCCTCAAGAGAGTTCTCAACACCAAGTGCTGTGGAGTCGTTGGAGCAAAGTACAGCGTCAAGCTGCTTGTCTGCGTAGTTGGAGCTTAAGATCGCGTCCATTCTGGACTGAGCCTTCTCTGTGGACCAGTCTGCTGTGGCGCACTGCTCTTTTGTCGTCTGTCCGGACTGAACAACCAGCTTTCCTTCGTCAATGTAGGGCTGAAGGACATCCATAGCGCCGCCGAAGAAGAAGTTTACGTTGTTGTCACCCGGGTCACCTGTGAAGATCTCGATATTGAAAGGTCCTGCCTGGTTCTCAAGGTCGAGAGCGTCCACCAGGTACTCGCCCTGCTTCTGGCCAACTAAGTAGTTGTCGAATGTGGCATAGTATTTAACAGCTGTCGTGTTCATGATCAGACGGTCGTAGGAGATAACCGGAATGTCCTGTTCCTCTGCTGTTGCAAGAGGTGTTCCGAGAGACTCTCCATCAATAGAAGCAATCACAAGAAGGTCACATCCGCCGGAGATCATGTTCTCAATCTGGGAAACCTGTGTTGCCGGATCGTTACTTGCGAACTGAAGGTCAACCTCGTATCCGGCATCCTCCAGCTGTTTCTTCATGTTCTCGCCGTCCTGGTTCCATCTCTGCAGATCCTTTGTCGGCATGGCAACGCCGATCTTTCCTGATCCGGCCTCAGTCTGTTTGTCATCGCTTCCGGAGGTAGCTCCGCCGCTTCCCTCGCTTGAGCATGCAGCCAGAGATGCTGTCATCGCAGCGATCAGGCCGATTGCCAGAAGTCTCTTTGTTCTGTTTTTCATAATATCGTTCCTCCATTCATTTAAGAATTATTTGATGGTATTACTATAACAGGATGTCATCTGGACATGTTTGCAAAGGTCTGCACAAATTTACGAAAATTCAGGTTCAAAAAAGGGACTAGCACATTTTTGTGCTTGTCCCTGTTAAAAATGTCCTATTGACACGTGCTGTTCCCGTCTCTTTTTGTCAGTTTTCTACATTCAGGTATACCTCTTCCCTGGAGTGGAAGCCCGAGGAGATGATCACACTGTCCATATTCTCTTTTGTCACAGCCACCGGCTCCAGCCCGTAGTAGGGAACCTTCTGTCCATCCTCATTTTCTTTCACGTCGGAAGCATCCAGCAGGTCTCCCGTGATCTGTTCCCCTTTTGCCAGCTTTACGGTGCACTCCGCCGCCTCCTTGGCCAGATCGTTGATGGGCTTGAAGACGGTCATGGCCTGGGTTCCCTCCACGATTCTCTGGCAGGCCTCCAGATCCGCGTCCTGGCCAACCACCACCACATCCCCGGCAAGCTGTCTCTCGCTCAGGGACCGGATCACATAGCCGGCCAGCCCATCGTTTCCGCACATAACCGCATCGATCTGCTCCTCCGTCCCCGCAAAGGCATCCGCCACGGCCTGGGTGCCGTTCTCCGGCGTCCAGGATTTCACATGGCTCTTGTACACGATCTTCCAGGGCCCCTCGCCCAGCTCCGCCTCAAAGCCGTTCACCACGTCCATGCTGTTGGAGTCTGCCTCCGGGCCGCAGATCATAACTACATTTCCTCCATCCGGGAGATTTTCTTTGATGCTCTGGGCCATCAGGGCACCCACCATCTCGTTGTCCACCGTGATGTACAGATCCGTCTGCTCCCCCTGGATGAGCCTGTCGTAGGAGATGACCTGAATTCCCTTGTTTCGGGCATCCTTGACCTCCTCTGACAGAGCGTAGCAGTCTGTCGCCACAACGACGATGGCGTCCATGTTCTCCTCCGTGAATTTGCGGATCTGTGCCTTCTGCTTCTCCACGTCCCCGTTGGCTGTCTGCACGTCCACTGTGGCTCCCAGCTTCCGGGCCGTGTCCACGAACACATCCCTGTCCCTGGTCCAGCGCTCCAGCACAAAGGTGTCAAAGGTGATGCCGATGCGGATCCCCTCGTCCGTCTCCTTTTCCATCTCCCCGGAGGGCTCCTGGGAGGTCTCCTGAGAGGTGTCCGCACAGGCGGTCAGAAGGAGACCCGCCGCCGCGATCAGGGCGGCTGCAGCTGCAGCCAGTCTTTTTAGTTTCATCATATAGATACACCCCCTCGGTACTCTGTCGGCGTCATGCCTGTCCACTTTTTAAAAATGCGGCTGAAATAGTTGGGATCCTGGTAGCCCGCGTCATGGCAGATCTCCTTGATGCTCCTGTCGGTGGTCCCCAGCTGCTCCTTGGCGTAATCCATCCGCAGCTTTGTCGTGTACTCTATGTAGCCCGTCCCCTCGGACTCCTTAAAGAGCTTGCTCAGGTAGTAGGGGCTGATCCCCACCTCCCTGGCCATCTCCTCCAGGGACAGCTCCTTGTTAAAATGCTCCGCAATGTACTGCTTTGCCTGCTCCACCACGCTGTCTGTCTTTGTCTGCTGCTTCCGGGCAATGTGGCAGACGCTCTCGTCCAGCTTTTTCAAAAACCAGTGCCGCAGCTCCTGGTAAGAGTTAAAGGAGAGGAGGAGCTCCATATACCCCTCTCTGTCCTCAAACCGGTACTCGGAGAGGCCTCCCTGCATATAGGCAAGATGCTCCGCCCAGAGGACAAACTCCATAGCCTTCAGCCGGACCACGTTCTTCAGCTTCGGCTCGTAGCCCTGCATCCAGTCCATATACCGCTCGCCCAGGATTCGGGTGTTCTCCACATCCCCCTCCCGGACGGCCTCAAAGAGCTGCTTCTCAAGATCAATGGGATAGTCGTCGGCATAGCCGCAGCTCGTGGAGATATCCTTCGCGTGGATCACCTTTCCCACTGTCTGGTGCACGCTCTCCAGGGCCTCACGATAGGACTCCTCCATCTCCTTCCAGCTCTTCACCGTGCCGATACCGGCCTTGAACTTCAGCTCCGTCTGCTGCTCCAGCTTCCGCAGGAGAGCCCGGGTGTTCTCGATCTTCATGACCCGCTGGCTGTACTCCTCCTCCTCGCTCTGACACGGAATGAGCACGATCACCTTGTTGGCCATGAGGGCTCCCACGATTCCTCCGGTGGCCTCCTTTACTGTCTCCCGGAAGACCATGTAATGCTTCTGCAGCTTAATGCCCGAGCCCACCGTGTTGGTCAGCTCTCCTCTGTGCAGCTCATCACCGCACTCGATCACCATGACGTAGCCGTACTCCTCCTCCACGTTGAGGAGGTCCCGGTATCCGACGTACTCCTCCTTGCCGGTTCCCTCCATGAGAACGCTGTACACAAAACCGCTCTCGATCATGGGGACGACGGCCTCCAGCTTTTCCTTGATCCGCAGGTCGTTTCTGGCCTTCTCCCGGCGGTCCCGCACCTGCTTCATGGCCTTTCTCAGGGTGTCCGTCAGCGTATCCCGGTTGATGGGCTTGGTCAGATAGGACAGGACGCCCACGTCGATGGATTTCTGGGTATACTCAAACTTATCATAGGCAGTCAGCACGATAAAGACCACATGCTTGTCTTCCTTTCGTATCTCCTGCATGGCCTCCAGCCCATTGATACCCGGCATCTGGATATCCATCAGGATGATATCCGGGTGAAAGCTCTCAGCCAGCTCTATGGCCGTCCTTCCGTTTCGCGCGAACTCCAGCTCGCACTCATCACCGAAGGCCTTCTCGATCATAAACTGAAGAGATTGCCTGACAATTCCCTCATCGTCACAGATCAGTATTCTCGTCATCCTCTAGCTCCTCCCCTTTCTTCGGAATGTACAGCGTTACCGCCGTTCCCCCCTCTTCTCTTCTCCTGATCTCAAACACATGCTGTCTGCCATAGTAGCTGCGCAGCCGGTTGATCACATTGTCCAGGCCGATTCCCTCCGAGTCCCGGCCGCTCATGCTGTGGACGCTCTCTCCCCGCATGACCTTAGCCGCGGTCTCGGGCTCGATCCCCACTCCGTTGTCCGTGATCTCTATGCACACCTCGGCCTCATTCCCAAAGACAGACAGGTGGATGACTCCCTCACCCTCCATCTCACGGATACCGTGGTTGACAGCATTTTCGATGATGGGCTGCAAGATCATGCTGGGCATGGAAATGTCCAGAAGCCTCTCATCGATCTGTCTGCTGTAGTGGATATCCCCCGCAAACCTTACGTTCAGGATGTAAATGTAGCTGTCCACAAGCTGCAGCTCCTCCCGCAGGGTCACGTCCTTCTCCATCTTCCGGACATTGTACCGGAAGAAATCCGCCATGTTCTGGATGAACATACAGGCCTTCTCTGCCCCCTCCATCATGGCCAGCTGGGCGCCGGCATTCAGACTGTTAAAAAGGAAATGGGGGTTGATCTGTGCCTGCAGGTACTTGAGCTGGGCCTCCTTCAGGTCGTTTTTCATCCGCAGCTCATTGGCCACAAGCTCATTCTCCCTCTCATAGTTTCTCTTTGTCTCTTCTATATAATTGCGGATGCTGCCGATCATCTTGTTGCAGGCCTTGGCCACGGCAGTCACCTCATCGCCGGTCTCCACAATAGGGAAATCCACATCCATATTTCCCTGGGCGATCTCAGTGGCCACGCCCGCCAGCTCGATCAGGGGCTTCGTAATGCTCCTGGTCATCATGATGATCCATCCCACCGCGATCGCCATGACTCCGAAGAGAACGCAGATGCTGAAGCCGGTGGTATAGCTTAAGATCACCCGCAGTGTAGAGTAGTTCTTGGCGTTGCTCACAAACGTCGAGGTATTGACGCTACTTATGTTGGCCTGGATATAGCCGTATATCTCCTCCGTCTCCTGGTAGGACTCGCGGACTCCCGCCGCGTCCCTTCCCCTCTTTCTGTCCACCGCCTCGTCCGCCACCTCCAGATAGGTCTGGGACAGGTAATAGATATTTTTCTCCGCCAGCTTCACCGGATCGCCGCTGACCTGATTGTTCAGTCCGTCCAGAAGCTCCTGATAGTCCTGGCTGTACCGGTAATAGTCCTCCAGGGAGTCCGAGCTCTTTGTGCTCAGATACTGATAGAGAGAATTCTGGATTTCCCCCACGTTCTCTGACAGGTCGTTAAACTGGATATTGCTGTTGTAGACCGTATCCATCTCCCGTATAGTCCTGTTCAGATTATAGTAGATAAAAATCACAATGACAAAAACCGTGACCGACACAATGAGGAATATCTCCACCAGCTTCACACGTATTGACTTTGACTGGGATCCCTCCATCTCTTACTCCCCGCTTTCTTCCTGGATATACTCTTCCACGTTTGCCTCATTGACCAGCTTCACAGACACCGGAAAGTACTCGCTTGTGTATCTCTGGGACAGATACTCCTCCATGGCCTGCATGCACAGCTCCCCTGCCTCCCTGGCATCCACCACAATGGTGGACTCGATGATGCCCTTCTGGATACCCTCCAGTATTTCCGGGGAGGAGTAGTAGCCGATGATCTTCACCTTCCCCACCAGGTTGTAATCCCTGACACACTGGTAGGCGCTGATGGTGTCCACCACATTCAGGCAGACAAGCACATCCGGGCGGCTCTCCTCGTCCAGCAGAAGGCTGCGCACCCGCTCCTCTGACAGGAACTCCCTGTCTTCCCCTGTCCGCACCGTGGACACGGATATAGCTCCGGAGGCACGGCCAACCGTCTCACTGATGCCGGTGTAGATAAAGCTGGGTGAGGTTTCCTCCTCGTTCACCGGCACGAGCACCGCGGCGCTCGCGCTGGTCCTGTCACTTCCCACCGCCTTCAGCACCTCCTGCCCGTACATCTCACCCAGAGTATAATCATTGGCCCCCACGTAGCTGACCCGGCCGCTCTCCGGAATATCCTCCATCAGCGTGACGACGGGGATGCCCGCCTCCTCCGCCTGGCCGATCAACTCCTCTATATCCTTCGTGTCGTCCGTCTCCACAATGATCCCGTCCACTCTTGAGTCTATCGCCATGCGCATCAGCTCCGAGGCCGTGTAGTCCTCGTTCAGCAGAGCGCCGAAATTCTCCGCGTAGATGCCGGCACTGGCGCCGGTGCTTCTGGCCTCTTCATAGAGAGACTCCCAGAACACGTCCGATGTATCTCCGCTGACCATGGCCACATGGTAGGCATAGCTCTGTCCATCGTCCGCGTCCCCCTTCTTCCCGTCTCTGTCCTGGTTCAGAAACACACTGAATCCGACCATGATACTCAGGGCAAGGAGGACCGTGGCTGCCATGACCACATACATCAGCCGGTTGTTATCTTTAAAATACTTCATTCCCTGTCAGTCCCCTTTTCGAAATCTGCTCGGCAGCACCCCATACTTCTCCCTGAACGCTCTGGAAAAGGACTTGCTGTTTGGGAAGCCGCACCGCACCGCGATCTCCCCTATGGAGAGATCCGTCCTCTCAAGCTGCTCCATGCCGTGCTCCAGGCGGATGCCGTCCAGGTAGGCCTTATAGTTTGTCTTGGCATACTTTCGGAACATCCTGGAGAGATAGGTGGGCGAGTAGCCAAAGGTTCTGGCCAGCGTCTCCAGGGACAGCTCCTTATTATAGTTCTTTTTCATATAATCCGTGATGGCGGACAGGCGGTTCAGCTTTTTCCCAATGCGCACCATCTCCGGATTGACCTCCATCTTCCGGTACTTTGTCACCAAGATGTAGATCAGCATGTAGAACTGGCTCTGTACCTTCAGCTCGTAGCCACATTCCCTGGCCCTGTAGGTCCGGTACATATCCTCGATGAGCTTCATCACCTCGTCGTCCTGGAGCCTGGAGCTGCGGGAAAAATAAATAAACCGCTCATCAGTGTAGTAATTTTCAAACGTAGAGAGCGGTATCTGCAGCACGATAGTCTGGTTTGCCCTTGGCGAAAATACAGAGTGTACCTCGTTGGAATTGACCAGCATAAACTCACCGGGCCTTAAGGGATATTCCTCCTCATTGATGAAGAACGTCAGCTCCCCCTCAAAGAGGGCGAATATCTCTATGGACCGATGCCAGTGCTTCTGCCTTATGTAGTTTCCGTCCTTCCCCTCGAACACAAAAAGCTTGAAGGGGATGTCCTCGTTGGGTCTTATGATCTCGTGGGAATATTCCATAAAAGCACCTCCGGCTGTTTCTGTGAGTCAGTCTATTCTCCTCCCAGGCGCCCTGCGACAAACCAGCCGGCCACAAATGCCACAATGCCCGCGGCAAGTGTGAGGATCGAGAACGTGCTCCAGTCGATCTTGATGAGGATCGCCAGGGGAGACGCCACGATCAGGCCGATGATGGCGTAGTACGCGTGGATCTCTGCCCGGGCAAAAATAAATTCTATGATCTTGGCGATCAGAAAAATTCCCAGCAGCACGCCGATGCCAAAGGGAATCAGTATGCCGCACCGCACCAGAAGCTCCGGCACGTCAAAGGCAAACAGGGCGTCCATAAACTGGTTGATGGTCCGAAGGATCGTATCGTAATAGCCCAGCAGCATCAGCATCATGGAGCCGCTCACACCCGGAATAACCATCGTGGCCGCGGCGATAATCCCCACCAGCAGCAGCTTGATCTCGTTGATCAGGGTAAAGCTCACATCCGCCGCCTTTCCCCCTGTCTCCCCCATGACAGCCATCAGGATGACAATGGCAAAGAACACGAGAAGCGGAATCATCCTGCTGACGGTCGGCCTGTGGCCCTTCACCTTCTGGAAGATAAAGGGAAGGCTGCCGGCGATGAGTCCGCAGAAGGCAAAGTTCGTCGGGATCGGATACACCTCCAGAAGAAACTCGAACACCCTGGACAGGATCACAATGGCAAGCGCCGCCCCTATCAGAATGGGAAGGATCAGCTTCATGCTCTTTCCAAATTCACTCTTCAGATGGGTGATGGCGTGGATCAGCCTGTCGTAAAGTCCCATGGCGACCATCATGGTTCCGCCGCTGACTCCCGGTATGATATTGGCCACTCCGACCACAACTCCCTGTAATATAAGTCTTAACATGTTTTATTCCCCTTTTGAAAGATATTGTTCCAGGAAGGCAAAGAGCTTTTCCATCTCCTCATCCGTTCCCACTGTGATGCGCATGTACTGGCGGATTCTCTCGCTATCCCACCAGCGTACGTAGATGCCCTCTCTCTTCAGCGCCTCAAAGAGCTCCCTCGCGTCGCAGTCCGGATGGGTAGCAAAGAGGAAGTTGGCGCTGGACCTTGTACAGGAAAAGCCAAGGCTTCCAAGCCTCTCCATGGCTCTCTCCCGCGTGGCTTTGATCTTCTCCACCGTCTCCTCAAAATAGGCCCGGTCCTTTACCGCCTCCGCCCCGCACACGAGGGAGGCACGGTTCAGAGTGTAGGAGTTGAATGAGTATTTCACATCGTTCAGATACCGGATCAGCTTCGGATTCGCAATGGCATATCCGATGCGCATGCCCGCCATGGACCGGGACTTGGAGAAGGTCTGGGTCACGATAAGATTGTCGTACCGGTCCACCAGCTCCACAGCCGACGGCCCCGCATAGTCTATGTAGGCCTCGTCCACAATGACGATCACATCCCGGTTGTGGCGGAGGATATCCTCCACAAGCTCCAGATCCTCGTAGAGGGCCGTGGGTGCGTTGGGGTTGGGAAAAATGACGCCCCCGTTCTCCCCGTAGTAGTCCTCCCGAACGATCCGAAACTGCTCATCCACCCTCTTGCACTCATACGGGATGCGGTACAGCTGGGCCCATACCTTGTAGAAGGAGTAGGTGATGTCCGGAAAAAGGATCGGTTTATCCGAGTTGAAAAAGGTGAGGAAGCACAGGGACAGGACATCGTCGGAGCCCACTCCCACGAA
The DNA here is from genome assembly GCF_016900595.1 of Faecalicatena fissicatena. Taxonomy (NCBI): domain Bacteria; kingdom Bacillati; phylum Bacillota; class Clostridia; order Lachnospirales; family Lachnospiraceae; genus Faecalicatena; species Faecalicatena fissicatena. The sequence goes on along the minus strand of NZ_JACLYY010000013.1, from coordinate 84,850 downwards.
CACCTGATCTCTTCCCACCTTGTAGAAATCCGCGATGGCGTCCACCAGCACGCTGCAGGCCGGATCCGGATACAGGCGGAAATCCGCCGTGTCAAGCTCCTTAAGAGCCCGCTCCACCCCCGGCGCCGGGGGGTAGGGATTTTCATTTGTATTCAGCTTGACCACCCTCTGCCGGGGCTGCTCACCCGGCACGTAGGGTTCCACTTTCCGTATATTTCGCTCAAATGCTTCCATGCGTTGTCCGTCCTCTCTAGAAATACTCTTTGGCCAGCTCCCTGAACCCCGGAAGCGAATTCACAATGGTCTCGTGGGACACGCAGTAGGCCAGCCGCACGTAGCCCGGGCAGGCAAAGGAGCTTCCCGGCACCATGAGGATGTGGTATTTCTTGGCCGCCGCGCAGAATTCCTTCTCATCCTCCACCGGAGATTTTACAAAGAGGTAGAAGGCCCCCTCCGGCTTGATGCACTCAAAGCCGCACTCCTTCAGGCCGCCGTAGAGAGTCTCCCGGTTCCTGTCGTAGAAGGAGATGTCTGTCTCCTCGTCGATGCACTTTGCCACCACCTTCTGCTGCAGAGTGGGGGCGTTCACAAATCCCAGGATGCGGGTGGCCACATTGGCGGCAGAGAGCACGGTCTCGCTGTCCGTCACCTCGTCCGGGATGACCAGGTAGCCGATCCGCTCTCCCGGCAGGGACAGGGACTTGCTGTAGGAATAGCCGACAATCGTGTTGGCGTAGTATTTCGTCAGATAGGGAACCTCCACTTTGTCGTACACCAGCTCACGGTAAGGCTCATCGGAGATGAGGTAAATATCTGTTCCGAACTCCTTCTGCTTTGCCTCCATGATGGCCGCCAGCCTTTTGATGGTATCCTCGGAGTACACGACACCGGTTGGGTTGTTGGGGGTGTTGACAATAACCGCCTTTGTCTTCGGGGTGATCTTTGTCTCGAACTCGTCCAGCTTGGGCTGGAAGGTGGCTGTGTCGGGAGATACCTCTACGAGAACGCCGTCATAGTTGTTCGTGTAGGAGCGGTACTCTCCAAAGTAGGGCGCAAAGGTAATGACCTCGTCCCCCGGGTTCAGCAATGTCTTCAGGATCACGTTGAGTCCCCCTGCTGCCCCAACGGTCATGATTATGTTTTTTCCCTCAAAGGAGGTTCCGAAACGCCGGTTCAAGGACTGGGCCACTGTCTCTCTCACGTCCGCGTAGCCGCTGTTGCTGTTGGTGTAGCCGTGGAGCACCACCGGGTCCTCCTCATCAAGAAGCTCGATAATCGCCTTCTTCACAGAGGCGGGAGCCGGGACATTGGGATTGCCCAGGCTGAAATCATATACATTCTCCGCTCCAAACTTCTCCGCCATCCTTGTGCCCTCCTCGAACATGGCACGGATTGCTGAGCTGTTTGCCACCATTCCCTTCATCTTATCTGCGATCATTTCTTTTTCCTCCTTATCCTGCACCTGGTTCTGCCTGCCCCGCCCTTTCCGGCGCGCCTGCAGACCCTAATTTTTTTCTGTCACAACGCCTTTTTCCACCATGAACACAGGCCTGTAGGAGCGCTTTGCCTTGCGCAGTCCCTCGTCCCCTGTGTCCTCCTCCCGGTTCACATACCTGTAGTCCATGCACTCATGCTCCACAAACTGCTGGTTGATCATGGTGTAGGCTCCCTGCACATCCGGGAAGGCCTTCTCAATATGCACTACAAAGGTGTCGGAGCAGACCGGCTCCCCTATGGTGAAGGCCACAATCTGTCCGTCCACCCTGAGGATGCCTCCCGTCAGCTCCAGCTCCCTGAAAAGCCGCAGGGAGTTGAGTGTGACGCACATCTCGGAGTTCTTCTCCGGATCGTCGTCACAGCCGTTCAGGTTTCTCCACTTCAGCGCCATCTGGAAGCACTCCTCCACATTGTCGCCTGACATGGTCTCATAGCTCCACCGCCCCTCGTAGAGAGACTTGAACTTGTTGATGTGGTTCCGCTTGCCGTGGAGCTTCTTGCCCGCCAGGGTGCAGAGCTTCTCTGACTCGTACACATAGTCGGCCAGATCCTCGTTGTACTCAATCTGGAACCGTCCCGGATACCAGGCCTCGATCTGCTCAAAATGATCCGGGGTCACGTTGTACAGCCGGAAGGGCACGCCCCGCTCCTGGCTGTACTGGTACAGCGTATCCAGCGCCTTCTTCACGTTCTCCGGTTCTCCCGCCGGGTAGGCAAAGGCAAAGCTGTTCTCACCCTCGCTCTTGAAGACGAGCGTGTCCTCAATGATGGCAAAGGTCACATTGTAGAACCTTGCCCAGAGAAATACATTCACGAAGGTCCGCTCACAGCTGCGGCTGGTGTGATGCTTAAAATAATGGGAGATCACTTCCTTGTCCTCCAGCTGGGGCCTCTTAAAATCAAATTCCAACATACAATATCAGTCCTTATTCTCCTTAAACTCTGTCTATTCTTCGTTCATATTCGCCAGCTTGGCCGCCTGGTCCGCCGCGATCAGGCTGTCGATGATCTCGTCCAGATCCCCGTTCATCACACTGTCCAGCTTGTGGAGAGTGAGCTTGATCCGGTGGTCTGTCACTCGTCCCTGGGGGAAGTTGTAGGTCCGGATCTTCTCGGACCGGTCCCCTGTGCCGATCTGACTTCTGCGGGCCTCCGCCTGGGATGCCTGCTGCTTCTCCAGCTCCAGGTCATAGAGCTTGGATCTCAGGAGCCGGAAGGCCTTCTCCTTGTTCTGGAGTTGGGATTTCTCTGTCTGGCTGTAGATCACGATGCCTGTGGGGTAATGGGTCAGACGGACAGCCGAGTCCGTGGTGTTGACGCACTGTCCGCCGTTTCCGGAGGCTCGCATGACGTCGATGCGGATATCCTTCTCATCGATGACCACGTCAACATCCTCCGCCTCGGGCATGATGGCCACGGTGATGGTGGATGTGTGAATGCGGCCGCCGCTCTCTGTCTCCGGCACCCTCTGCACACGGTGGACGCCGCTCTCGTACTTCAGCCTGGAGTAGGCCCCCTGGCCGGTGATCATGAAGACCACCTCCTTGAAGCCGCCGATGCCGTTCTCATTGACAGAGATCAGCTCTGTCTTCCACCTGCGGCTCTCCGCGTAGTGGACGTACATGCGGTAGATCTCGGCTGCGAAGAGAGCCGCCTCATCGCCGCCCGCGCCGGCGCGGATCTCCACGATAACGTTCTTGTCATCGTTGGGGTCCTTGGGGAGAAGGAGGATCTTCAGCTTCTGCTCCAGCTCCTCCACTCTGGCCTTGGACTCACTCAGCTCCTCCTTGGCCAGCTCCTTCATCTCCTCGTCTGTCTCCTCCTCCAGCATCACCAGGCTGTCCTCGATGGCCTGGTTGTTTGCCTTGTACTCTTTATATGCCTCCACAATAGGGGCCAGGTCATTCTGCTCCTTCATCAGCTTCCGGAAGCGGTCCTGATTGTCCGCCACGCCCGGCTCTGACAGCTCGTTCATGATTTCCTCATAGCGCACGAGCAGATCGTCCAATTTATCAAACATGTTCTCTCCTCCTACTATTCATTGCACTTTATTTATTGTACATGCCCATGACAACACGGTCAAGTCCGGCCAGGTCCTTTTTCCCCTGGATGCAGGTAAATCCGGCCTCCGCAAGGAACCGGGACACGTCCTTACTCTGGTCATGTCCGACCTCCAGGAGAACCCATCCGCCCCGCTTCAGATGCCGGCCCGCCTCATCGGCAATCCGGCGATAGAAGTAAAGGCCGTCCTCGTGGCCGTCCAGGGCGATGTAGGGGTCGTGCAGCCGCACTTCCTCCTGCAGCCCCTCTATGACGCCGCGCCTGATGTAGGGCGGGTTGGACACGATCATGTCGTAGGAGCCTTCGATCCTCTCAAAAAGGTCACTGTGTATCAGGCGTACCTGCGCCCCCAGCGCCCGGCAGTTCTCCCTCGCTGTGTCAAGGGCCTCCGCCGAGATGTCTGCCGCGTCAAAACAGCGATCCGGGAACACCTTCCCCTGCTTTTTTCCTATTAAATAGAGGCTGGCGGCGATGCACCCGGAACCGGTGCAAAGATCCAGTACCTCCATCTCCGGCTCCAGCTTCTCCAGAGCGCACTCCACCAACGTCTCCGTGTCCTGCCTTGGGATCAGCACGTGCTCATTGACACGGAAGGGATATCCCATGAATTCCTGCTGCCCGGTGATGTGCTGCAGAGGGATCCTGGCGGCCCGCTTCTCCACCGCCTCGTGGTAGGCCCGCACTTTCTCCTCCGGCAGCACCTGGAAGGGATCCATCATGTAGTCCTGGACGGTGATGCCGGCGGCATACTCCAGAAGAAGTCTGGCGTCCAGGTGCGCCTCCTCGATCCCGGCCTCAAACAGCTTTTCCGCCGCCTCCCTCACAAGGGCCCTAAGCTGCCCGGTCTGTGCCAAAGTTTTCTCTCTCATATTCCCTCCAGTCAAAGACAGCCTCCACCGCCTGGATGGCCACCTCGATCATACTGTCATCCGGCTCCTTTGTGGTCAGTCTCTGTATGCCAAGTCCCGGCATGCTGAGCAGATTAATGACCGGATTGTCTGAATTTCCCGCGGCCTTGAGCACCTCGTAGGAAATCCCCGCGATGACCGGCAGAAGGGCGATGCGCACGGCCACCCGCATGACCGGGGACTCCACCTGGACGAGGAGCAGCAGGATGATGCTGATCAGCAGGACAAAAAAGAGAAAGCTGGTGCCGCATCTCTTGTGCTGCCTGGAGCTGATCCGCACGTTCTCCACCGTCAGGGGAAGGCCGTGCTCAATGCAGTTGATGCACTTGTGCTCCGCCCCGTGGTACATAAAGGTGCGCTGGATATCCTCCGTCCTGGAAATGAGGAGGATATAGACGATAAAGATACCGATGCGCACGAAGCCTTCGATCACGGTGCGCACATGATAGGAGGGGACAAGGGGCTCCAAAAGTCCGGACAGGAAATAGGGAAGCACCATGAAGATGCCCACCGCCAGCACAACGGAGAAAGCCACAACGCCCCGCATGATCCACTTTTCCTGTCTCTCCTTTTGCTCCTCCTGATCCTTTGTCAGCTCCTTTTTCTCTTCCTCCTCGTCCTCAAAAAAGCTGGCCGACCAGGTGAGGGTCTTCATCCCCAGCACAAGGGAATCTACAAAATTGAAAATCCCCCGGATAAAGGGAACCCTTGCCAGGGCGCCCACTCTGCCGGCGATCCCCGTGTAGCGGTCCCGGCTCACCTCGATCTGTCCGTCCGGCTTCCTCACCGCCACGGCATACTCCTCTCTGTGCTTCATCATGATCCCTTCCAGGACCGCCTGGCCGCCTATATTCGAAGATTTCATAGATGTCCTCCTTAATTCCTGCTATGAAAAAGGGTTGAGATCGTAAAATCTCAACCCTTTCACTGTCATCTTATTTGTCCAGGCCGTATTTCTTGTTGAACTTATCTACACGTCCGCGAGCCTGAGCGGCTTTCTGCTGTCCTGTGTAGAACGGATGGCACTTGGAGCAGATTTCTACGTGGATATCTTCTTTTGTAGAACCGGTCACAAATGTGTTTCCACAGTTGCATGTTACAGTTGCCTGATAGTAAGCTGGATGTATTCCTTCTTTCATTGCCTTTCACCTCTTCTTTATTCTCTCGCGCCAGAGCGCAATAATCTTATTCTTTTTCTAAACAGCTCTGTAATTGTATCACAAAACTTTACTCTTGTCTAGATTATTTTTGTCTTTTTTACAAGCTGCACAAGCTCCCTGTTGGACCGGGTGCGTGTGAACATGTTGAGGATATTGTCTACGGCCTCCTCCGCCCTCATGCCGTTGAGAGCACGGCGCATGGATGTGACGGCCTCCTGCTCTTCCCTTGAAAGAAGCAGATCCTCCCGCCTTGTGCCGGACTGGGGAATGTCGATAGCCGGGAACATACGCCTCTCAGACAGCTTTCTGTCCAGCACAAGCTCCATGTTTCCTGTTCCCTTGAACTCCTCGTAGATCACATCGTCCATCTTGCTTCCCGTGTCCACAAGGGCTGTGGCCAGGATCGTCAGGCTTCCGCCCTCCCGGATGTTTCTGGCCGCTCCGAAGAACCTCTTGGGCATGTGCAGGGCCGCCGGATCCAGACCTCCGGAGAGGGTGCGCCCTGAAGGCGGCACGATCAGGTTGTAGGCCCTGGCCAGCCTGGTGATGCTGTCCAGAAGGATCATCACGTCCTTGCCGTGCTCCACAAGCCTCTTGGCCCGCTCGATCACCATCTCGGACACCCTCTTGTGGTGATCCGGCAGCTCATCAAAGGTGGAGTAGATGACCTCCACGTTCTTTCCCGCGATGGTCTCCTTGATGTCTGTCACCTCCTCGGGGCGCTCGTCGATGAGGAGGATGAGCAGATGGATCTCCGGATTATTCCTCTTGACAGAGAGGGCCACCTCCTTGAGGAGGGTAGTCTTTCCTGCCTTCGGCGGGGACACGATCATACCTCTCTGCCCTTTTCCGATGGGGGAGAACAGATCCATGATACGCATGGCTGTGCTGCTCCTGCCGCTCTCAAGGGACAGCCGCTCGTTGGGGAAGATGGGGGTCAGATCCTCAAAGTTGGGCCTTCTGGCCGCCACGGCGGGATGGATATCATTGATCCTGGACAGGTACAGAAGAGCGCTGAATTTCTCCTGCTGTGTCTTGATCCTCGTGTTTCCCTCCAGGATATCCCCGGTCTTCAGATTAAATCTGCGGATCTGGGAGGGGGACACGTACACGTCGTTGTCCCCGGGCAGATAGTTCTCGCACCGGATGAAACCGTACCCGTCGGGCATGACCTCCAGGATGCCGTGGGCTGTAATGCCGCTGTCCAGGCGGTCTATGTCATGGATCTCCCGGTCTCCCGTGTTGGCGGACAGCTCTTTTACATTGTCCTCAGTCAGCTTCACCTGGTTCATATCAGAGTGGTTTGCGTTCACATTTTTCATATTTTTGCGATGCCCCTCCTGGCGGTGCTGATCAGACCTCTCATGCCTGTCCCCCCGCGAGGCGCTTCTGTTCTCCGCAGGTCTGTCGGCAGATTTCTCCTCCGCCTTCTCCGCTTTCTGTTTATCCTTTTCATCCTCCTCAAGCATACGCTCGATAAGCTCCGCCTTCTTCAGGCCGGAGATACCTTTCAGTCCTCTCGCTTTCGCAAGATCCTTCAGCGTGGCAAGGGAAAGAGACTCATATTTTTCTCGCATATAAACTAATCCTTTCTTTCACTGTTTGTTTATCTTTATGTTTTCGGGATTGTTAGTCTGACTTGACCGAACTGAAATATAGGCTTATTATACAATACCTTTCCCGATTTTTAAACCCCCAATTTTATAGAAATGTTTTTTATTGCGCCGCAAATAAATGAATGTTATGATTATAAGCGGTATAAAAAGACGAAAAGAAGAAGGTGGAATTCATATGACATTACAGGAAAAAGCCCTTGAAATGCACAGAGAATGGAACGGAAAGCTGGAGACGACGGCCAAGGCCCACGTCAGCTCCCGGGAGGATCTGTCCATCGCCTACACACCTGGCGTGGCGGAGCCCTGCAAAGTGATCGCAGAGAACAAGGAGGCGGCCTACACTTACACCATGAAGGCCAACACAGTGGCCGTGGTGTCTGACGGGAGCGCGGTCCTTGGTCTCGGAAACATTGGCGCCCTGGCAGCCATGCCCGTCATGGAGGGGAAGGCAGTCCTCTTCAAGGAGTTCGGCGGCGTCAACGCGGTGCCCATCTGCCTGGACACCCAGGACACGGAGGAGATCATCAAAACAGTGGTCAACATCGCCCCCGCCTTCGGCGGCATCAACCTGGAGGACATCAGTGCCCCCCGCTGCTTTGAGATCGAGTCCCGCTTAAAAGAGCTCCTTAATATCCCGGTGTTCCACGATGACCAGCACGGGACAGCTATCGTAGTGCTGGCAGGTATCATCAACGCCATGAAAGTGACGGGAAAGAAAAAGGAAGACGTGCAGGTGGTAGTGAACGGCGCCGGAAGCGCCGGCGTGGCCATCACCAAGCTGCTCCTCACCTACGGCTTCCCCCATGTGACCATGTGCGATATTAACGGCATCATCGGGGAGCACTCTGAAAATCTCAACTGGATGCAAAAGGAGATGGCCAAGGTCACCAACCTGGAAAAGAAGACCGGCACACTGGCAGACGCTCTCAAAGGAGCCGACATCTTCGTGGGCGTGTCCGCACCCGGCATCGTGACACAGGAGATGGTGGCGTCCATGAACAAGGACTCTATCCTCTTTGCCATGGCAAACCCGGTTCCGGAGATCATGCCGGATCTGGCCAGGGAGGCCGGCGCGAGAGTCGTGGGAACAGGCCGCTCTGACTTCCCCAATCAGGTCAACAACGTAGTCGCCTTCCCGGGCATCTTCAAGGGAGCTCTGGAGGGGCGGGCCACCCAGATCACGGAGGAGATGAAGCTGGCCGCCGCCCACGCCATCGCAGGCCTGGTGCCGGACGAGGAGCTGAGCGAGGACAACATCCTTCCGGAGGCCTTTGACCCCCGCGTGGCAGACGTGGTGAGCAGAGCCGTAAAGGAACTGATCTAGTGGAAAATCTGACGGAAGCTCTGGCGAGAAAGCCCGTATACTGGAGCGGCAGGCCCTACCACAGCCTGGACTACCACATCCGGCAGACCTTCGGGGAAAAGCTCTACAAGATCTCCCTGGACGCCGGTCTCACCTGTCCCAACCGGGACGGCACCCTGGGCGAGAGGGGCTGCATCTTCTGCAGCCAGGGTGGCTCCGGGGATTTCGCCTCGGACCGGCGCCTGTCCATCACGGAGCAGATCGAGTCCGGGAAGCAGCAGTCAGCCGGAAAATTTAAAGGAAGCGGCTACATCGCCTACTTCCAGGCCTACACCAACACCTACGGGCCTGTGTCCCGGCTGCGCCGCCTCTTCCTGGAGGCGGCCTCCCACCCGGATATCCGGGTCCTCTCCATCGCCACCAGGCCGGACTGCCTGGGACATAAGGTGCTGGAGCTCCTCAAAGAGGTAAACCAGATCAAGCCGGTGTGGGTGGAGCTTGGCCTGCAGACCATCCACGAGAGGACTGCCGCCTTCATCCGCAGAGGCTACACATTTCCCGTGTTTGAGCAGGCTGTCCGGGACCTGCGGGCCGCCGGGCTGGATGTGATCGTCCACGTGATCCTCTTTCTCCCGGGGGAGACGCAGGAAGATATGTACCAGACCATCCGTCAGCTGAACCGGATGGATATCCAGGGCATAAAGCTGCAGCTTCTGCATATTTTAAAAGGGACAGATCTGGCTGGCTTCTATGAGTCGCACCCCTTTTTCATCCCCTGCATGGAGGACTATTTCCGGGTGCTGGGGGGCTGCCTTGGCATGCTGCGCCCCGACATCGTCATCCACAGGCTCACGGGAGACGGTCCAAAGGAGCTTCTCATCGCACCCCTGTGGACCGGAAACAAGCGGTACGTGCTGAACCAGTTCCACGCCTATCTGAAACGCCAGCATATCTGGCAGGGAAGGAGTTATATACATGTCTGAACCATTTACACTATACAAGCTGATCATACTGTACATGCTGGACAAAGTGGATTTTCCGCTGACAAACGCCCAGATCTCCGGGTTTATCCTGGACAAGGGCTACACCACCTACTTCAAACTCCAGCAGGCTCTTTCCGAGCTGACTGAGTCCGGATTTATCCGGGAGGAGGCGACCCACAGCAGGACCTTCTACCATCTGACTGAGGACGGCGAGGAGACCATCCACTTCTTCCGGAACAAGATCTCCGATGCCATCCAGAAGGACATCGACGAATTCCTGAAGGAAAAGCACTATGAGCTGAAAAATGAAGTGTCCGTGAAGTCCGACTATTTCCCCGGCTCCGGCGCGGAATTCACGGTCCGCTGCCAGGTCATCGAGAACAACCAGCCTCTCATCGACCTGACCCTGACCGTCCCCTCTGAGGCGGAGGCGGAGACTATCTCCAACAACTGGAGTAAAAAAAACCAGGAGATCTATGCACTCATCATGCAAAATCTCCTGTAAAGCATCTGATTTATTCCGGGAAGCTGTTCTTTCAGCGGAAGCTTTTATTTCAGCTCCTGCGTGTGATACAGACGGGCGTACTGCCCGTCTTTTTTTATGAGCTCCTCGTGGGTGCCGCTCTCCTGGATCCTTCCGTCGTCGATCAGGATGATGCGGTCTGCGTCCCGCACAGTGGCCAGCCTGTGGGCGATGATGAGGGTTGTCCTGCCAGCCCTCAGCTCGTCAAAGCTCTTCTGTATATAGCTCTCCGTCACCGTGTCCAGGGCCGAGGTGGCCTCGTCCAGGATGAGGATCTTCGGGTCCTTCAGGAAAATGCGGGCGATGGCAATTCTCTGTTTCTGCCCGCCGGAGAGCATGGTCCCCCTCTCCCCGATGTAGGTGTCAAAGCCTCCTGGCATCTCCATGATATCCTCAAAGATCTCCGCCTTCTTCGCCGCCCGTACCACCTCCTCGTAGGAGGCGTCAGGCTTTCCGTAGCGGATGTTCTCGTACACCGTGTCCGCAAACATGAACACATCCTGCTGCACCATGCCGATGTTGTCCCTCAGGGATCTCTTCTTCACATCCCGGATGTCCATCCCGTCGATCCTGATGGAGCCGCCTGTCACATCGTAAAACCGTGGAATGAGCTGGCAGAGGGTGGTCTTCCCGCCGCCGGAGTGTCCCACCACGGCCACGGTCTGTCCCGGCTCGATGTGAAGATCCACGTCCGTCAGCACCTCCCCGTTTCCATTGTAGGAAAAGCTGACATGATCCATATCGATCCGCCCTTCCCTCACAGTCAGGTCCAAAGCCCCCTCCTTTTCCTTCACCGTCGGCTCTATGGCCATCAGCTCCTGGAAGCGCCGAAGCCCCGCCGTGCCGTTGGTGAAGATCTCCGCAAAGTTGGAGAGCTTCCGTACCGGGGTGATGAAGGTGCTGATGTAGAGATTAAAGGTGATCAGGTCCACATAGTTCATCCGCCCCTGCATGATCAGCCATCCGCCGAAGGTGATCACCGCCACGGGCATGATGCACATGAAAAACTCCAGGGAGGCGTTAAACCTTCCCATCGCCTTATAGTAGCCGCTCTTGGAAGATTTAAACATATCGTTGGAGTGGTCGAACCGGGCCTGGTCCACCTCCTCGTTGGCAAAGGCCTTTGAGGTGCGGATGCCTGAGATACAGGACTCGATGTCCGCATTGATGGAGGCCATCTTCTGCTTCACCTGCAGGGAGGCATCCGACATGCTCCGCCTGCAGAGCATGACCACCACAAGAAAGACCGGGATGATCACCGCCACTACAAGGGCCAGCCGCCACTCGATGGAGAACATGACTCCCAGGGCTCCCACAATGGTGAGGACAGAGATCAGCAGGTCCTCCGGCCCGTGGTGAGCCAGCTCCGTGATCTCAAAAAGGTCTCCCGTCAGCCGGTTCATCAGCTTTCCCGTCCTGTTAGCGTCGTAAAATTCAAAGTCCAGATCCTGGAGGTGACGGAACAAATCCCTCCGGATGTCCGCCTCCACCCGGACGCCGAAGGTGTGTCCCCAGTAGGTCATGATGTAGTTGCAGCCGGACCGCAGCACATAGCTGACCGCCACAATGGCCATGACCGTGAAGAAGGTGCCGTACAGCTTATCCGGCAGCATCTCGTACATGGCGTGCCTGGACACCAGGGGAAAGGCGAGATCCACCGCCGCCACCAGGACGGCGCAGAACATATCCAGAAGGAAGATGCCTATGTGGGGCTTAAAATAGGAAAGCAGTGTTCGCAGCATCTCTACTGTCCCTCAAAAAGAGGTGTGGAAAAATACCTCTCCGCCGTGTCCGCCAGGATCGTCACCACCGTCTTTCCCTTTCCCAGCTTTCTTGCCATGCGCTTTGCCACGGCCACATTCGTCCCGCTGGAGATACCGCACATGAGTCCCTCCTTTGAGGCCAGCTCTCTGGCTGTCTCCAGGGCCTCCTCGTCTGTCACGATCTCAATGTGGCTGTATATCTTCTGGTTCAGGATGGCCGGGATGACACCGTCGCCGATGCCCATCTGGATGTGGGTGCCCACCTCTCCTCCTGAGAGGATGGCCGCGTGCTCCGGCTCCGCCGCCCAGATCTCCACGTCCGGGTTGGCCTCCTTCAGGGCCTCCCCCACGCCTGTGATAGTGCCCCCGGTTCCGATTCCAGAGCAGAACCCATCAATAGTGATACCTGCCTGCTCCAGGATCTCCCGACCCGTCTGCTCCTTCTGGGCCTGGCTGTTGGCCTCATTTTCAAACTGCTGGGGTACATACACGTCCGGATTCTCCGCCGCCATCTTCATGGCGGTCTCCAGACACTCATCAATACATTTTCCGATATTTCCTGCGTCGTGGATCAGCTTTACCTCCGCCCCGTAGTGCCTTACCAGCTTTCTCCTCTCCTCGCTCACCGAGTCGGGCATGATGATGATGGTCCTGTAGCCCTTGACCGCGCCGATGAGGGCAAGGCCAATGCCCTGGTTGCCGCTTGTGGGCTCCACGATGGTAGTCTTACCGGGCTGGATCAGCCCCTTTTTCTCCGCTGCCTCTATCATGTTAAGGGCGGTCCTCGTCTTGATGGAGCCGCCTGCGTTCATAGCCTCGAATTTCACGAGGATCTGGGCGTCCTCAGGTCCGGTCATATGGTTCAGCCGGATCAGAGGCGTGTTCCCGGTTGCCTCAAGTATATTCTCGTAAATCATTCCTTTATCTCCTCCGCACATTGTGATTAATATATCATATGACGCCGACCCCTATTTCGTCTCCGTCTTCTTCGGCCGGGCGATATTGAACGGGATATTGACTCCCAGGGGGTTCACGATCACCCCTTTGGCCTCAGGCGGCAGGAGCTCCGGGATCTTGGCGTACTCGATGACCGCCGTCCTGTACTTATTGTCCCTGTTGAACTTGCGCAGCTCGTCGGGATCGGTGAAGATGGGCAGGAACACAGACCCGTCCTTCTGCTTCATGACAAGGAGGCCCTTGTCCGGCTCCGCCGGCACGAGATACTTTCCTCTCTGCAGGTCAACCAGCAGCTCCTCCTGCATCTCTTTGAGCTCCTCTGTCATCTGCTGCTTCGGGTCCTTTCTCATCTGCTGCATAAAATAGAGGGCGGTGAGATGAAACTGGGGGTTTTCCACCCATTTCCTCCCATCGGGAAGGTTGTCCATATCCGGCCTCTTTACCAGCTCTCCCAGCTGCAGATGGATCTCATCCTCCAACCCCTTGTTCACCGCCATGGCGTTGACTCCCATGGTGAACAGGTTCGAGTAGAAGGACAAAAGATGCCTGTTCTCCAGCTTTGCGATGTTGACCGGGTCCTTCTGCGCCAGAAGGAGCTTCCCGCCCTTCTGGGCCTCCTCCTCCGTCTTGTAGAGAAGCACCTCGTCGTCAAAGGTCTCCGGATCGCAGAAGACAAAGGGCATCCTTGTGTGCATGGATATGATGACAAAAAGCTCCTTTGCGTTTCGCAGATGGGCCAGCGCCTTCTGCCTGTCCGGGCTGTTTTTTGTATTGTTCTCTTCTTTCATAGGGATATTCCTTTCTGCTGTTTCAGTACGTAATCCGCTATTTATCATACATCATTTAGAAAGGAAATTCAACCGGACGCAGGGTCTTCCGGCGGGCTCTTTTACAGGGCTTGGAGGCGGCTCCTCTAGCTGGCCGAGAAATCATACTGGCGGGGCAGCTTCGCCTCCCTGCCGGCCTCATCCCGGTGAAGAGACTGCCACAGCTTCCCGATGGAGTCCTCCCCCTCCCGGATATCCTCTAAAAGAAGGCCTCCCCTCTCCTCCAGAAGTCTTTCTGCCTCCCGGTTCTCCCCCAGTCTGTGGAGAGCGAAAATATAGATGAATTTCAGTCGGCTGTTCGCCTTCAGCTCTGCCTCCATCTCTCTGTAAAATGTCCGGATCTCCTCCGATGCGCCCATCATATGCAGCATCCGGAAGCCCTCCTTCATGTAGGGGAGCCGGTCCTCCCGCCGGGGCAGCCCTGCCGCCAGATGCATGCCCCGCAGGATCTCCTCCCGTGCTCTTATCTCCTCCCCCTCTCTCAGGCTGACGCAGGCCAGGGCGTGGTACGCCCAGGGATTTTCCTCAAGCTCCAGGGACCGCTCCAGCATAGTCCGGGCCCTCTCCCCCTGTTCGGCCTGAGCCAGCCAGACGCCGGCCTGGTAAAAGGCGTACCAGTTGTCCCGGTTGCAGCCCTCAAGGGTGCTCTCCAGAAATCCGATACTGTCCCCGTCTATGAGGAATTCATCGGGCCGCTCTGTCACATCCGGCGCCTTGAGCTCCCCGGTCTCAAAGAACCGCTGCCAGCTCTGAAGCGGCCCCTCCGGCACCTGGAAGGCAAGATGCTCTGTCCACCTTCCCTGGTTTCTCATAGCGCCATAGCCGCTCCCTGCGCGAACCAGGCAGGCCGGGCTCTTGGCCATGGCCTTTGTGTCTGCCAGGAGCCGCTCCATCCGCTCCGGCTCCCCGGACTTATGTATGGCCGCTGTCAGGGCGGCGCTCCTTGCGGCGTGGGGAAGGTCCAGCACCTTCTTTTCCACACAGGCAGAGCCGTATCTCTCCAGCCACTCCCAGGCCGTGTGGGGCGCCATGGGAATACAGCCGTACTGGGTCTTTCCAAGCCCCGCCTGGATCTCGATATATCTGCCCGCCTTGTCTGTCAGGAACTCCTGCCACCTGTCCGAGCCCTCCCGGCTGCCCCAGGAGAAAAGCTTCCGGCTGCGCAGCCTTTTGGTGGACATCTGGAGAAGGCCAAAGCCCTCCCTGTCTACGTTGGCCACGTACTTGGGCGACTCCTGCGGGATGTCGAAAAAGTAGTCCACAGACCGGGGAATTTTCTTATAGTCCGTGATATCCACCCCGTTCACCACCGGGATATCCACCTTGAACACAGCGCCGTCCGCGTAGGTGAAGGCCTGCTTTGCGGGAACGATCACACGCCCGCCCTCGTACTCGGGAACCGCCATATTGCTCCACCAGTACATGGGAATGACCTGGCTGCTCTCATTGACGATCCGCATCCGGCAGTTCAGGAACCGATCCTTCTCCCCCAGCCAGAAATCCATCTGGTACGTCACTTTTCTTATCCTCTCATACTCGTACATGCGCAGCACGGGCTCCCCGCTCTCAAGAGCCGTCCGGGCCGCATACAGCGGCTCTGTGGTCAGGGGCGTGTGGCCGATAACGCCGATGTTCCACTCCACGCCTCCGCTGAACCAGGCGTTCCGCACTGCCAGGTTGCTGAACCGAAGGACATCGTTTGTGTAGAGAAGGTTGCGGCCCTTCTCCTTGTCCCACAGCTCCCACAGCCGTCCCCCGTACCCTGGAAGAAAGACCGCTCTCAGGAAGTCATTTTCCAGCACAGCGCTTTCTACGTCCCTCTCCTCAAGCTTTCGGGTGTAGCAGCTGTACTGTCTGTACGGGTAGGCGTTCTTCCGCCTGCCGTAGCCCTCATAGATCTCATCCTCCTCGCTCAGCCGGAAGACAAGGTCGTTCTGCAGGATCTTCTCCCCCAGAAGATCAGGAAGGCAGGACTCCTCTCCGAGTCCTGCCACTCTCATTTTCTTTGTCTCAAATCGCAGTTCCGGTCTCATAGAAATTTTCTCCTTTTGCCGTGTAGAATTTTAGATAGTTACATCTATAGTATCCTATCACGGCGGTCGGTGCAATCTGAATTCCTGCTCTCTTATTGTAATTTATTGCTCCTGTTACTGCGGCCCCTCCTCACCTTTCTTTGTCAGTATTTTCATGAACTCCTCGCCTGTTATGGTCTCCTTCTCATAGAGATACTGTGCCAGCTCGTCCAGCTTCTTCTTGTTCTCGCGGATGATCCGGATGGCCTTCTCATGCTGCTGCTTCACCAGCTCTACAACCTTCTGATCTATCTCTGCCTGGGTCTGGGCAGAGCAGGCAAGGGAGGTATCCCCGCCCAGGTACTGATTTGTGCGGGTTTCCATGGCCACCATGTCAAATGTGTCGCTCATGCCGTACTGGGTGATCATGGCCCGGGCCAGCTTGGTGGCCTGCTCAATGTCGTTGGAGGCGCCTGTCGTTATGGAGTGGAACTCCACCTCCTCAGCTGCCCTTCCGCCTGTCAGAGTGGCGATCTTGTTCTCGATCTCCTCCTTGGTCATCAGGTAGTGATTGCCCTCCTCCACCTGCATGGTGTAGCCGAGAGCCCCGGACGTCCTTGGCACAATGGTGATCTTCTGCACCGGAGCCGACTGGGTCTGCATGGCAGCCACAAGGGCGTGACCGATCTCGTGGTAGGCCACGACCAGCTTCTCCTTGTCTGTCAGGATGGCGTTCTTCTTCTGGTAGCCTGCGATGACCACCTCGATGCTCTCCTCCAGATCCGCCTGGGTGGCAAACTTCCTGCCATCCCGGACCGCCCGGAGGGCCGCCTCATTGACAATGTTGGCCAGCTCTGCCCCCGAGGCGCCGGATGCCATGCGGGCAATCTTGTTGAAGTCCACATTGTCCGCCACCTTGATCTTTCTGGCGTGCACCTTTAAAATATCCTCCCTGCCCTTCAGATCCGGCAGCTCCACCGGCACTCTCCGGTCAAACCGTCCCGGCCGCAGGAGGGCGGGATCCAGGGATTCCGGACGGTTGGTGGCCGCCAGGATGATGACGCCTGTGTTCTCCTCAAATCCGTCCATCTCTGTAAGCAGCTGGTTCAGTGTCTGTTCTCTCTCGTCGTTTCCGCCCAGCTGGCCGTCCCTCTTCTTTCCGATGGCATCGATCTCATCGATGAAGACGATACAGGGCGCCTTCTCCTTTGCCTGACTGAACAGATCTCTCACCTTGGAGGCGCCCATGCCCACGAACATTTCCACGAACTCAGAGCCCGAAATGGAAAAGAAGGGCACGTTTGCCTCGCCTGCCACGGCCTTGGCCAGCATAGTCTTGCCGGTTCCCGGAGGGCCCACAAGGAGGATGCCCTTCGGCATGGAGGCTCCGATCTCTTTGTATTTGCCGGGGTCATGGAGATACTCCACGATCTCAGTCAGATTTTCCTTTGCCTCGTCCTCCCCTGCAACATCGGAGAATTTAATCCCCTCAGAGGACTTCACGTAAATCTTGGCATTGCTCTTTCCCATGCCAAACATCATGGAGTTGGGGCCTCCCCCCGCCCTCTTGGCCAGCTTCCTGGACATGTACTGTCCGATGGCGATGAAGATGATGATGGGGATCAGCCAGGAAAAGATGGCCGTCACGATGGGCGACGTCTGCTGGATCTCCTGTCCTGAAAAGGACACTCCGGCGTCATAGAGGCGCTGGGTCAGGCCTTCGTCCTGCACCATGGCAGTCCGATAAATATGCTCTTCATCTTTGTCTGTAAAAAGGATCGTATTCTCCTGCTCCTGTATCTCCGCTTTCCCTACTTTCCCTTCATTCGTCATATCGATAAACGTTCCGTAGTCCACGTCCTTGATCTCCCTCTCAGTGATAAAGGGCACGGCCAGGAAATTGAAAAGCAGGAGGGCGATGATCACGATCATATAGTAGTAGATCAGCGGTTTCTTCGGTGTCTTTACTTCTTTCATTGTGCTTCCTCCTGTTCCTGTGTCTTTTGTTCCTCACAGCTCATCTGGGCATCGATGGCCGACAGGGCCGCCCGCATGGCGTGCCTCATGGCCTGAACGGCGAAATCCATACTGAACTCCGCGTACAGAGTGCTGGCCTCAGCCCTCCTCTCCGCACGGTCTTCTATATCGGACATATCGTCCGCCATCTCGTTCTTTAAAATATCGTCCGCTTTTTTCATATATTCGAGCTGGATGTCAGCCAGCCGCCTGGCAGAGCGGGAGCGGCACCCCTTCATGCCCTGCTTCAGGATGTACTCATTTTCCATACACTCCTGATCCATACGGCGGCACTCTTCTCTGATAGCCTCGTGTTCCATCTGCTGACACGTCACCAGATGAGCCTGGAATTTCTCATACTGCTTCTCCATCTCACAGAGCTTCGCCGAAAAAATTCCCTGCTGTACACTCATTTCTGTCAGCCTCCTTTCCGTATTTTACTTTACCAGAGCTGAAACCCTTTTTCCATTTTCAATCTTTTCCAGCTGACTAGACAGATCTCGGGATTTGTAAAGCTGGACAAGAACATCTCCTCCATGCTATCATGGACGGGAAACAGCCCCTCACGGCAGCACGAGCCCGTGCAGGCTCACATACATAGGTTCACGACAGGAGGCAGGATTTTGGCTGAGAACGTAAAAGAAAAAATCGCGGAGACCTTTCTGGCCATGACCGCCAGAAAGAATTTTGACAAGATCACAATCAAAGACCTGGTACAGGAGTGCGGCATCTCCCGCCAGGCCTTCTACTATCATTTCCAGGATATACTGGAGGTTATTGAATGGATCATGCAAAGAAGCGCGGACGAACTCCTGCGGCGCAGCCTGCAGGCAGAAGACCCCAAGGCCGCCCTCCGCCTCTTCATTGATTTTTCCATGGAAAACAGAAGCTTCATCCACCACCTGCTCCGATCCCGGCAGCGGGAGCAGATGGAACATATCATCCACAAGAACTTCCACAGCTACCTGGAAAGCCTCTACAGACACACGGCAGTGGACGCATCCTTAAGCTACCGGGATCTGACCATGGCCCTGGACTTTTTCACCTACGGGATCTCCGGCGTGCTGATTGAGAGCTGCCGCAGCGGCCAGGCTGACCCGGAGGCGCTGACAGACCAGCTGTACAGACTGCTGACAGGGCAGATGGTACAGCTGCCCTCCTCTTAATCCGGTATACTCTCCTCCACGCACAGCGCCCCATACCCTACCTGGTTGTTGGGGTAAGCAGCAAAGCCCGGAAGCTGCCGGGCTCCTCTTCTCAAATAGGCCTTTATCTTTTCCCCGTAGAGATAAGGGTCGTTTTCTTTTATGATCCCCCACTCCATGAGGAGGGCTGCCCCGCCCGTCACAAAGGGGGTGGCAAAGGAGGTGCCGGTGACTGCCGTCACTGTGCCTCCCGGCGCCCGCGTCATAATCCCCACGCCGGGAGCCGCCAGATCCGGCTTGGTCCGGTAGCCCTCCCCCGCGCCCCCGCGCCCGGAAAAATCCGCATAGGTAAAGGTGAGGGCATCGTAGGCCCCCACCGTAATCACCCGGGAAGCGGTGGAGGGAATGGTGAAGGTGGCCTCCTCCGAGGGCAGGAGAAAGCCTGTACCCGGGTTCAGGACAGCCTCTGACGGAAGCCACATCTGATACCGTCCGTCCACGATCCTTCCCGTCTCCAGCCGGATGGTCCACACCCCGGAGGCGATGTAGGTCTCCACCGGCAGAAGATCGATGAAGATCTCCTGCACCAGGCTGTAGGGGCTGGGCTCCCCATAGTAGACGAGGATCTCCGTGGGGCCGATCCGCATCCTCTGGGTGCCCCTTATCTCCTGGATGGGATCGCTGCGGACCCCGGAGGGGGTGATAAGTAGGATGCGCACCTGATCCGCGTAGGTCTTCCAGATCTGGATGCTCATGGCCGTCTGCCTGGGCTGCACCCCCAGCTCAATATCCTTTGTCTCATAGCTTGCAAGCCTCCCCGTGGTGTGGCCGGCTGCGTTCCCCTCATTGCCCGCCCCCACGCAGATGGAGGTACGGCCCAGGTTGGCCACATCGTCTATGTACCGCTCCAGAAGGGAGGAGCCGTCGTGGGCCCCGTACGTATTTCCAAAGCTGATGTTTATGGCCAGGGGCATCCGGTACTCCAGCGATTTTCTCACCGCATAGTCAATGCCCGCCATCAGCTCTATGGTTCTGGGAAATCCCTCTGCCCGTGGCACGCCCAGCTTCACGATGAGAAGGCTGCTCCGGAAGGCCACTCCCCTGTACCTGCTCTCTCCTCCCCCGTTTCCCGCCGCGATAGCTGCCACGGAGGTGCCATGTCCTGAGGTGTCCACGCTGGGGACAATGCTCCTTTGCTCCGCCTCCCCGGGAGCCGCGATGGCCTCATCGATCTGCTCTCTTGTGTACTCTGTCCCCAGGGCATATCCAGGCGGCGGTCCCTCTCCCCGATCCGATCTGGGAACCGCGGACTGATCCCACAGCGCAAGGATCCTGGTACGGCCCTCCTCATCCCGGAAATCCGGCAGCATATAGTCAATCCCCGAGTCTATGACCGCCACCAGGACTCCCTGTCCGAAAAGGGAAAGGCGCCCGCCCTGCACTGTATCGATGCAGGACACGCGCCTCCCGTCAGCGGTCTGAAAAAACAGCCGCTTTGGCTTTTCAATATACTCCACCTCCGGCAGCGCCGCCAGAGCGGACAGCCGGGACTCCTTCACAGTGACGATGGCATACTCGTTCAGGAGCTCTGTCACCCGGACCGACAGGGCCTTTATATCATCCAGACTCCCGGAGTATTTCACGATCACGTCCCACTCTCTCTCGATGGGATCGTACCCCACATCCAGCTCCAGCGACTTTTCTCTCTCCTCCTGGGTAGCATCCAGCGCAAGATTCAAAAGATCCTCGATCTTCTGTCCCGCCATCTGCCCTCACTCCTTTGACAAGTTATTTTGCATGATATTCTACATGACCACGATCCCGCTGTCCGTGTAGGGAGCCAGGGAGAGGGGAATGAAAAAGCCCTTTTCATGCCGGCAGACCGGGCATACCTCGGGCGCCTTTGTTCCCCTGTGGATATGGCCGCAGTTCAGGCACATCCAGGCTCCCTCCTTCGCCAGCTCAAAGTAGGTGTTTGTCTCCATCAGCTCCCGTATTTTCCCGAACCGCTTGGCGTGGGTCTTCTCCACCTCGGCGATCTGGTAAAAAGCGGATGCCGCCTCCAGAAAGCCCTCCTCCTTGGCCTGGTCGCCAAAGGCCTGGTACACGTCCTTATATTCCTCCGTCTCGTTGTGCTCCGCCGCCCGCAGAAGGTCTGTCAGGGAGTCGTAGGTATCCACCGGGAAGCCGCCGCAGATCTCTATCGTCTCCCCCTCGGCCTCCTTCAAGAGCTCATAGTAGCGCTGGGCGTGGGCTCTCTCCTGGTCCGCGGTGAAGAGAAAGATCTGCCCCACCGAGTACATGTGGTGCTCCATGGCCATCTCCGCCGCGATGGTATACCGGTTTCTGGCCTGGCTCTCCCCGGCAAACGCCTTCATCAGATTTTCCTTTGTCCTGCTCTTACAAAAATCAACTGCCATGATACATACTCCTTTACCTTTTTACATAGAGTATGTACCATGGCAGTGATTTTATACCTTGTATTCCACGTTTTCCCGGCTGTCACTTTGCCTATCTACTGGAAACCGATCAGCCTTCTGGCCACCATGTAGGCCAGAGAAGAGATCTTTCTTCCGGATCTTCCCGGCAGGTTCATGGTCTGTCCGAGGATGCCGTAGCGAATCTTCACATAGGTTCTGGCGTCCTTCTTCCGCAGGTACAGCCACAGATCCTTTTTCTTGTCCAGGTTCTCCTTCTCCTTGGAGCGGATGCACAGAATGGAAGAGACGGTCATCATGATGGCGAGATAGTTGATCATGTATTTTTTCAGCTTCTTATTGGTGATCTCCCTCATCTGATACATGTCGATCATCTTCTTTGTGACAAAGATCTGCTGATCCAGTCTCTTGATCATAACCTTCTCGTTGACCGACTGATCCTCACGCCCGATATAGTAGCGGTAGAAATCCTCATCCATATAGTAGAGCTTCCGCACATGGGGCAGCGGATAATATACATAGATGTTATCCACATAAAAGGTGTGCTTGGGCAGTCTCAGCTGACACAGAAGCAGCAGCTCTGTCCGGTAGATCACCGAGTGCATAAGGATGTACTGATCCAGATGAAAATGCCCTATATCCGACCAGTGGAATATCTCGTCCTGGGGCAGTACGTTCCGGTAGTGGATACATTTTTTATTCTCCACTCCGACCTTCTCATACACATAGTTGGCGATGAGCATATCCACCTCCTCGCCCTCGTCCTCGAAGTTCCTGAGGACCTGAAGGATTCTGTGAAGGGATTCCTCATTCACCCAGTCGTCGCTGTCCACAACCTTAAAATATTTTCCTGTTGCGTTGGAAAGCCCGCAGTTTACTGCGTCTCCGTGTCCGCCGTTCTCCTTGTCGATCACTTTTACGATATCCGGATATTTCTCCGCATACTCATGTCCTATCTTTGATGTGTCATCGCTGGATCCGTCATTTACAATGATGATCTCCACGTCCTCCCCGCCCGGAAGGATGCTCTCGATCGCATGCGCCATATAATCCTGGGAATTATAGCACGGGATCGCAAACGAAATGTACTTCATATTTTTCTTCCTCCTGACTTTTATAGTATATAGTATTCCTCCGGTTTTTCCAACTTAAACTTTGCAAAATCTTCATCACACAATTGTAAAAAGGAGGGTTTTCCGGTATAGTTATGTGTAGAAGGCCGACGGGCCCCTTGCCCCTGCCTGGCAGGGCCCTGGCCGCTGAACAAAAGCTTGGAGGAGAGAACATGAAAAAAAATATCATTGTGGGACAGTCCGGAGGTCCCACGGCAGTCATCAACGGAAGTCTCTACGGTGTTGTGTCTGAGGGTATCAAAATGACAGACCACATCGACACGGTATACGGAATGATCAACGGAATAGAGGGATTTCTCCAGGGCCACTACATGGATCTGGGAGCCCTGGACACAACCAACGAGCTGGAGCTTGTGCGCACCACGCCAGGCGCTTACCTGGGCTCCTGCCGCTACAAGCTGCCGGAGGACCTGCACGACCCAGTGTACCCGGAGCTGTTCCGACGCTTTGAGGAGCTGAATATCGGCTACTTCTTTTATATAGGAGGAAACGACTCCATGGACACGGTGAGCAAGCTGTCCCGGTACGCCGGATTTATGAACAGTACCATCCGCTTCATCGGCGTTCCCAAGACCATTGACAACGACCTGGTGGAGACAGACCACACACCGGGATATGGAAGCGCCGCCAAGTACGTGGCCACCACCGTGCGGGAGATCGCCATCGACGCCTCCGTGTACGACAACAAGCAGTCTGTCACCATCGTGGAGATCATGGGCCGCCACGCCGGATGGCTCACAGCCGCCAGCATGCTGGCCAGGAAGTTTGAGGGGGACAACCCGGTGCTCATCTACCTGCCGGAGGTGGTCTTTGACCAGGATGCCTTCATCGAGAAGGTGCGCACCTCCCTGGAGACCACACCCAACCTGGTAGTCTGCATCTCCGAGGGCATCAACGACGGAAAGGGCACCTTTATCTGTGAGTACGCCAGCGAGGTGGGCACAGACACCTTCGGCCACAAGATGCTCACCGGCTCCGGAAAATATCTGGAGAACCTGGTAAAGGAGCGGCTGGGCGTCAAGGTTCGCTCCGTAGAGCTGAATGTCTGCCAGAGATGCTCCTGCTCACACCTGTCCCGGGTGGATCTGGACGAGGCTGTCAACGCGGGTGTCTACGCCGTACAGGCAGCCCTTGCAGGGGAGAGCGGGAAAATGATTACTTTCATAAGAAACAAAAGTGTACCCTATGAGCTCTCCTACAGCACCGCGGACGTCAACATCATCTGCAACAAGGAGAAATGCGTACCTCTGGAGTGGATCACAAACGATGGCTCCGACATCAGCGACGCCTTCATCGACTATGTCCGCCCCCTGACCCAGGGACACGTGGAGCTTCCCACAAAGAACGGCATCCCTCTTTTCGCCTACCGCAAGGCATAGAAAGGGACACGTACCGGACAGAGGGCAGCTCCGGATCCATAAGAAGCTATAGAAAAAGCAGGGCAGCGCAGCCCCATAGGCTACGCTGTCCTGCTTTTGTTCTGCTCTTGTCTCCGGTCCGAGACAGCCTTTGTCTCCATCAGCCTCTCGATGGTGCGCCGGATATCCTCCTTTGTCGTCTCAGGATGGATGGTGCACATGCGAAGAACCTTCCTCCCCCGCAGCTCTGTCGTAAATATCTGGGCAAAGCCGCTGTCGGTTATCTCCGCGGATATCTCCTGGTTCACGGCGTCCAGCTCCGCCTCAGACAGAGAGCCGTCCGCCCTGTAGCGGAAGTTCACGATCCCCAGCCAGGGGCCGGACAGGAGCTCCCATTCCGGCTCTTTTCTGATGATCCCCGCCGCCAGCTCTGCCAGCTCACAGCCGTGTTCCACCACACGTCCCAGCTCCTCTGTCCCCATAGTCTGGAGCGTAAGCCACAGCTTCAGTCCCCTGGCCGGCCTTGTCAGCTCCGGCCCCAGATCCCAGAATTCCACGCCTCCCTCCGAGGTCTCCGCGTCCTTTAAATACTCCGGATGAGCGGCAAAGCTGCGGACCAGATCATCCCTTCTTCTCACCAGAACCGCGCTGCACCCGTAGGTCTGCAGCATCCACTTGTGGGCATCCCAGCTTAAGCTGTCCGACAGCTGGATCCCGTCCAGCTCTTTTTTGTATGTTTCAGACAGGAGGGCTGACGCCCCGAAGGCCCCGTCCACATGCATCCACATATCATATTTCCGGCAGATACCCCCGATCGGCCTCAGAGGATCCACGCTCCCCGTATTCGTTGTCCCCGCAGAGGCGATGACCGCAAAGGGGATTTTCCCGTCCGCAAGATCCTTCCTGACCGAGGACTGCAGCGCGGCCATATCCATGCGGAAGCTCTCGTCCACGGGGAGGATCCGGATCTGCTCCCTGCAAAACCCGATCATGTGAAGCCCCTTGGACACAGAGGCATGGGTCTGCCCGGACAGGTAGACTACAGCCCTCCCCCGGTCCTCCCATGCCAGCTTTGCGTCTCTTGCCGCTGTCAGGGCAGTCAGATTGGCAATAGAGCCGCCGGACACGAAGAGTCCTCCGCTCCCCTCCGGATACCCGGCTTTTTCACACATCCATCGGATCAGCTTCTTCTCCACCAGATCTGCTGCTGGTCCGTTGACCCGGCAGCTGGCGTGGGGATTGTAGGCGCTGGTCATCACATCCCCCATCCAGGAGAGGAGGGACATGGTGGACGGAACGCAGGAAAAGCTGCGTGGGTGCTGCCCCAGGAGTGTGCTGGAATAAATATCCTGCTCCATCTCCCGGAAAACCTCCTCCACAGAGCGCCCTCCGGCCGGGATAGCCTGCTTTTCTATGCGCGAAAGGCTGTCCTCGGCAGCTGGGCGGCAGACAGCCTCATTTTCTATGTGCTCATAAAAATCCACGGTTCTGGAAACAAACGCTCTCAACAGCTCTCCAATCTCCCGATTTTGTTCTCTCGTGTCTATACGCATATTTCTTGTACCTCCTTGACCGCTTCTGATTATCATGCTAACATGAATAAAAACCACTGTAAAATTCATAGTTTTTATAGAAACATTCAATAATTTTGAACATTCTTGTCAGAAAGCAGAAAGGCATTGTCATGGAAATACGCAATCTCATAACCTTCGTCCGCATTGCGGAGCTCCGGAATTTTTCAAAGACCGCGCAGGAGCTGGGCTACTCCCAGTCCGCTGTCACCATGCAGATCAAGCAGCTGGAGGCAGAGCTGCAGGCACAGCTCTTCGAGCGGATCGGAAAAAGAGCCAAGCTGACGCAGGCCGGCGAGCGGCTTCTCCCCCTGGCTCTTAATATACTGGACTCTGCCAGGAAAGCGGAGGACATCGCCAGGGAGCCGGAGCAGATCTCCGGAAAGCTGCGCATCGGCACCTGCGAGTCCTACGTGATCAGCGTTCTTCCCCCTGTTTTCATGGAGCTGGGAGAGCGCTGTCCCGGCGTGGAGATCAGCACCCACACTGCTCCCGTGCCTGATCTGGTCAACATGCTGCGCCAGAACGATATTGACATTTTATTCTTCCTGGACAAAAAGCTCTTCTTCCCGGAGTGGGTCAAGGTGCTGGAGCGGCCGGAGAAAATCTATTTCGTGGCCTCCTCCAGCTCCCCTCTGGCGGGTATGAAGCAAATTCCGGTCAGCCGTCTGATCCAGGAGCCTCTGTATCTGACCGAGAGGGGGATCAGCTACCGGTATGCCATGGAGCAGGCACTGGCCGCCCAGGGCTATGAGCTCCATCCCCGGCTGGAGGTGGGAAACACAGATGTGATCACCCGCTTTCTCCTGCAAAATAAAGGCATTTCTTTCCTCCCGGAATACGTGGTAAAGGAAGACGTACAGGCCGGCCGCCTCGCAGTGCTGGACACGGAATGTCCGGAGATCGTCATGTGGAGTCAGCTCATCTGTCACCGGAACAAGTACGTGACTCCCCAGATGAGGCTGTTCCTGGAGCTGATGAAAAAGCAGGCAGAGTGAAACCTCTGCCTGCCTTTTTATTATAAATAGATACTATGATGCCTACGGATTGTTCCGTGCTGCGCACTCTCACAATCCTACCCGATATTCGCATATCGTGGGATATACATCCCACTTTTATGCTCATATCGGGGCGGGTCCCAAGGTCTTTCGCCCACTTATGAGCAAGCTCATGTGGGCTTAGACCTTTTGACCCTGGCATCATACATACTCCAGGATCCCCCGGATATCTCTCACCACAGCGTCCGTCCCTGCGGCCCTGTACTTTTCCTCTCCCTCTTTCAGGAGCTTTTCCTTCTCCTCCTCGGGGAGAGACTCATATTCCTCCCTGGACAGTCCCAGAAGGGAGCTCCCCTCCAGGATGCCGATGGTGAAGACACCGGCGTTCTTTCCCTCTTTGATGTCAGAGATGGTGTCTCCCGCCTTGATCACCCTGTCCACAGCGCTCACCTTCAGCTCCTCCATGTTCCTGAATATCATGTAGGGATAGGGACGGCCCATGCCGCCGGTGGAGTCGGGGCTGAACCAGCAGTCCGGCTCGTATCCCAGCTCCTTTGCCCTGGGAACCACAATGCCCATCATCACATCTGTGTAGCCTGTGGTGGACCCGATCCTGATCCCCTTGTCCCTCAAGGCCTGCACTGTCTCCAGCACATAGGGCTTGGGATCCGAGTACTGATCCAGTATCTTAAGAAGAGAGGGCTCGTAGCTCTCGTACATTTTGTCCGCATCCGCGTCCTGTGGCTCTCTTCCGTACAGCTCCTTCCAGGCCGCCTTGATCCTGGGCATCTCCAGCATAGTCCGGATGTGGGCCCACTTCAGCATGCCCATGGGCTCACGCACCTCCTCCATAGTCGGCTCCACGCCTGCATTTTTAAATACCTCTGTAAAGACCTTGACCGGGGCAAAGCACCCGTAATCCACAGTCGTGCCCGCCCAGTCAAAGATCACTGCCTCTATCTTGCTCATTTGCGTTCTCCTTCGCTTCCTCTGTTTTTTATTATTAGCTTGCTTTCTTTTTCTTCATCCGGGCAAAGAATTCCTCAAAGATGTCACACAGCTTCAGGATGTCCTCCTCGTAGATCTCCCCGATATTGCCGATACGGAAGGTGTCCGCGTCTGTCACCTTTCCGGGGTAGATAGCATAGCCTCGCTCCTTGATGAACTGGTACATCTCCTGGAAGGAAAAATTGTGGTGCTCCGGGTAGAAGAAGGTGGTGATGATGGGGCCCTGGTGCTCCTCCCCAATGTAGGCCTGTATGCCCATATCCTTCATCTTGCGGATCAGCAGGCGGTTATTGTCATAGTACCTCTTTGACCTGGCAGGGATGCCTCCCTCCTCCTTCAGCTCCTCGATCGCCTTCGCAAAGGCCAGCACGGTGTGCGTGGGGGAGGTAAATCTCCATTTTCCGTCCTTCTCCATTGTCTTCCACTGGTCATAGAGGTCAAGGGACAGGCTTCTGGCCTTTCCCGCGCTCTCCATCAGCTTCTGCCTGTTGCAGATGATAAAGGAAAATCCGGGCACTCCCTGAATACACTTGTTGGCACTGCTGATGATAAAGTCGATGCCCAGCTTTCCGACCTCAATGTCCACACCCCCGAAGCTGGACATGGCGTCCACAATCATGGTCTTTCCCGCTGCCTTCACCACCTCTGCCACAGAGGCAATGTCGTTGAGAATGCCGGAGGTTGTCTCTGAGTGCACCATAGCCACATGAGTAATAGAGGGATCATTCTTCAGCATCTCCTCCACTTTTCCGGCGGAGGGGATTTTGTCGTACTCCTCCTCGTAGAGGGCGTAGCTGATCCGGGCGTGCTTTGCGATATCCACCATTCTCTCCCCGTAGGCCCCGTTGGCCACGATCAGTAGCTTCTCATCGTCCCCCACCACGCTTGTGATAACGGACTCCACGCCAAAGCTGCCGCTGCCCTGCATCAGCACGACCGTATAGTCCTTCTCCGTCACATGAGCCAGTTCAAGGAGCTCCCTGCGGATTTTTTGTGTAATCTGCTTGTAGTCGTCATCCCATGTGCAGTGGTCTGCCAACATCTCTCTTTTTACAGTGTCTGTTGTTGTAAGTGGGCCCGGTGTGAGCAGTTTGTAGTTTACCATTTTTTATTACCTCTCTTTATACATAGTTTTTTATTAATTCAATGCCAACGCACAGCCTGTCCGCGTTCTTTTGCGGGCGTGCCCTACGGCATGCATTTCTCCGAAAGCTCCTGATGCTTCTGAAGGAGCTGGGCTGTCAGCGGCTCCGGGAACTTCTTCGGATAGGCGGACTGGTTAGCCTCGTCCGTCGTCTCCCCCTCATAGAGGGCGTTCGGATAGGTCTGCTGAAGTTCCTGCCGGCCGTTTTTGATGATGCACTCCGCCATCTCCATGGCAAGGGGATTTTCGTTCTCCCCCTTGTCCACAACGGCCACGGACTCGGTAAGGGAGAAATTCCCCTCCTTTGGATCCACGTAATCAACGGGCATACCCTCGTTCTTGTCCGCCACCGCTTGGTGTCTCAGGCCAAATCCAAGGGCCACCTCCCCGGAGCGCACCTTCTTGATGGGGCCGGAGCCGGAGTCCTCGATGTGAGGGCCTGCGTTCTCATAGATCCCGAACAGCACCTCCGCCGCTCCGTCCTCCCCGTACTCGCTGACAAGAGCCTGTATGAGGAGCCAGGCTGTGGAAGAGCTCTTGATGTCCGTGACGGAGATCTGGCCCTTATAGGCAGGCTCCGCCAGGTCGGCGATACTCTCCGGCACGGGAAGCCCCGCCTCTCTAAGTGCCTGCGTATTGTAGATAATTGCTCCCTCCTGGGAGGTAATAGGCCGGTAGAAGGAGGGCGTCTCCTCCAGCGTGGGGGCGTCAAATGTGATCTCCTGGAACATCTCGTTCTCCTCCTGGGCGCTGTCCAGGTAGAAGGAACTCATGGTCACAATGTCCGCCTCGATGTCTGTCCCCTCCGCCAGGAGCTTGCCTCCCAGCTCGGAGGTGCCAAAGGTCTGGAACATATATTTCCCCTGATAGCCGTTCTCATCCAGGGCATGTTTCATGGCTGCCACCGCCTCGTCGTCCGCGTTGGAGTAGATAACCACCTGGTCTGTGTGGTTGGAGCCATCCTTTCCGGATCCGGCCACCACATACCCGGTGCCCGCTACCAGTACAAGAGCCACACAGATGGCCGCCGCCCTGGCCAGCCTGCCGGCCGGCTTCCCCGGCCTGCTTGCCCTCTTTTTGGCACTCCTTGTGCAGGCCGCCACTGCCTGGAAGAGCAGCTTGGCCGCAATGTTCGTAAAGAGGATGCACAGGGACAGCACAAATATTTCATTGAATTTGGCAAAATGCTGCAGCTCCTTGATCTTTGTGGTGATGACCATGGTTCTGGCCCCGGCAATAAAGATGACCGCGCTGACTGTCACCATGGCGTTCACAAAGTAGTAGCTGAACACCTCCAGGATGGTGGGCAGGGCGTTGGGCGTCACGATGCGGAAGATGGTCTTCATCCAGTTGTCTCCCATGAGCAGGGCTGTCGTTTCCCAGGAGGCGTTCATCTTCTCCAGGGAATTCTTCATCATCAGATAGGGCGTGGAGAAATAGTGCACCACATTGCAGATGATGATGAGGGCAAATGTGTTCTGCAGGGATGTGCCCGAAAACATCAGAAGGAAGGCGATACCTATGACCATGCCGGGGATGGTGTTGGTCACAAGGGCGATGCTCTCAATCACTCCCTTGCATCCCGCCGAGATTTTGCTTCTGGCCGTCACAAGGGCAGCGCCGTAGGCCACAATGGAGCCGATCACCGCCGTCAGCGCCGCCACCAGCAGGGAGTTTCTGAACACGCTGGCCAGCACACTGTCACTGAACACATCCCGCACATGTGCCATGGTAAATGTCATCTGGTAGGGCCACTCGCTGACAAAGGGAACGATAAACACCACCGCAAAGATAATGACGATCATCAGCAGGACCACTCCGCAGCAGATACCGCAGGCAATATCTCTTCCTCTGTTCTTAAGGTTCTCCACAATAGAAATCTTGCTGTACCGCACATTGTACCGCTCCAGATAATGGAGGAGAAGGATGCTCACCACAGAGGGCACCAGCATGACCATAGCCACCACAGCGCCGTTGTTAAAGTCAGGCAGGCTCCCCAGCATCTCATCGTACAGGACAGAGGCCACCACCTCGTACTGTCCTCCCACGGAGGCCGGGATACCAAAATCTGTAAATGACAGAAAGAAGCACTGTACAAAGGAGGCCGCCAGGGTGCCAAGAAGCGGACGGATGATGGTGATCCAGAAGGTCTTCATCCCTCCGTCTCCCATGATCCTGGACACCACCATAAATTTCTTGTCAATGTACCCCATAGTGTTATGGATCAGCAGGAAGGACACCGGCAGCGTGTAGATCACATAGCCAAGCAGCAGCCCTGTGAACCCGTAGATGTCAAAAAGCTGATGGCCCAGGAGCCGGGTGATGAGCCCCTGCTTCCCAAAGGAGTAGATGATGGCAAATCCGTAGGTGATGGTGGGCAGCAGCATGGGCAGCACCGCCCCGCCGTGGATCAGCTTTTTTAAGGGCTTCGGAAGGTTGGTGTAGTGCACCGTGTAGGCCAGCAAAAAGGCCAGAACCGTGGTGATGACGGCGCTCAGGCCGGCTGATTTAAAGCTGTTTCCCACAGATGTCCAGAAGCCGTTCTCCGTGAACACATCCACATAGTGAACCCAGAAGTCTCCCCCTGTACTCTGGAAGGATTTTAAGAGCAGCAGGATGATGGGCGCTGCCAGGAACCAGAGAAACAGGACTGCCACTGCGATGAAAATGATCTTGATCTCTATCTGAGATTTTATCAGTCTCTCAAGCTTTGTCTTCATCTGTCCGCCCTCTACGCTGTCGCTTCACACTGAAACAGGGTGAAGATATTGCTTCTCTTGATCTCAAGCTGGTTTAAGATAAATTCCCTGATAAACGGATTGCTGGGCCTGTTGATGATCTCCTCCGGCTTTCCGTACTGGGATATCTTTCCCTCATTTATAATAAGGACACGGTCAGACAGCGTCAGGGCCTCCTCCGGATCATGGGTCACGATGATGGTAGTCAGGTGATACTCCCTGGCGATGGTCTTGATCCTGTCCTTGATGGACTCCTTGATGACGCCGTCCAGGGCGCTTAAGGGCTCATCCAGAAGAAGGATCTTCGGCTTCATAACCATGGTCCGGGCCAGCGCCACTCTCTGCTTCTGTCCTCCGGAGAGCTGCTCGATCTTCTTGTCCAGATGCTCCTTCAGCCCCAGGAGCTCGATCAGGTCGTCCACTTCATCCTGGCTGGAGATGCCTGGCTTGTTTTTTAGTCCGTAGGTAATATTCTGATAGGCATTCAGATTGGGGAACAGGGCGTAGTCCTGGAACACGATGTTAAATCCTCTCTGCTCCATGGGAACGTTTGTCATATCCTCCCCATTGTAGATAATTTTGCCTCCGTCCACCTCCGTGATGCCCAGGATCAGGTTCAGCAGTGTAGTCTTCCCGCTTCCGGAGGGCCCTAATATGGAAATGATCTCTCCGTCCTGCACATCTAGGCTGATGTCGTTCAGTATTGTCTTTCCACCAAATGACTTCTTGATATTTTTCAGTTCCAGCATAATATTGAAACTCCTTTCTTCTCCCGCGGCACCCGTTCTTCCCGTGCCGGTGTCCTCTTGTTTCGTTCCTGTCACGCCCATATTATAGGAGCTTCATTTTTCTATCTTCAATCAAATCGGGGTGAACTCTTTGTAAAGGGAATGTAAAACAGAAAAAGAGGTTTGTAGATTTTCTACAAAACCTCTTCATCCTGGCTGTAGGCCCTCCGGGCCACGATCTCGTTTGTCTTTTTCAGCTTTTTTGAAAGGACCGGATAGTTCCGGTTCAGCACCCCCGCATAGAGCATGTCCACCAGCGCCAGCTGGGAAATGCGGGAAAAAATCGTATCTCCATAGAAGAACTGCCTGTGGCTGGCGCAAAGCAGGATGTCCGCGTACTTTGCAATGAGGGCGTTCTCAAAATTGGTCAGCACCAGCGTCCTGGCCCCCGCCCTCTTTGCCGTCTGCATCATCTCCACCGTGTTCCTGGAATACCCGGAGTAGGAGACTCCAATGGCCAGGTCCTTCTTCGTCAGATTGCCCGCGCTCACGTTCTGCAGGTAGGAGTCTGTGTAGGTCCTGCAGTTCAGTCCCAGGTAGGTGAGCTTGGTGAGCAGGTCGTTGACCGTGCAAAGGGAGTTCTCCACCCCGTAGATCACGATATTGTCCGCCCCCAGGATGGCGTCCACCGCCCTCTCAAATTCCTTTTTCCGTATGCTCTTTAAGGTCTCCTCCAGCATCTGGATGGAGGTAGTGATGATCTTCCCGGGTATCTCCTCCAGCCTGTCCTTGCCGGAAAGCCGGAATCCGTAGAGGCCGATCTCCTCCTCCTTCTCCTCTGCCCGCTCCCGCATCTCGTCCTGGAGCATGGCGTACTTGAAATCCTTAAAGCTCTTGTATCCTACAGCCTTCACAAAGCGCACCACTGTGGGCTGGCTTACCTCTGCCTCACGCGCCAGCTCCTCGATAAGGAGCTCTCCCGCCTTTCCCTGGTAGGAAAAAATGTAGTCGGCCACCTTGCGCTCTGACGGCCGCAGAGCCGCATAGATGTTCTGTATCTTCTGTTTTACCATATTTCCTGTTATCCTCTCTGTAGAAACTCTACGATTTTTGTTCATTTTGAACTTTTGCCGGATGCCGTCCCTCCGACCGCTTTTTGTTATCATTTTTTCACTTTGGGGATTGTACCGAAAAAAATACAATCAGCACAGCTTGCTCCCGTTTGCCACCAGCTTGAACTTGCATCCCAGCCGCTCCGCCGCCCGCCTGCACATGATCATCCGCTGCAGGAAGATCTCAAAGTAATCCATCACCGTGCACATGGTGTCGTCCAGCTCAATCTCCATGCGGATCACTCTCTTGTCTTTATCTATAGTGAGAGTGGACGACAATGCCGCATAGTTGACCCTGTCGTGAATGTCAAAATTCGCGGGAACCGGGTTCTGCACCCGGTTCCTCCGCACATCCGTCTTGTCCGCCAGGATCAGGGCCGCCGACACCTCGTCCACAGCCGCCCCTGTGTCCTCATCGTGATGGCCGATGGCCGTCATCACAGTCATAGCGTCCGACAGCTCTGCTCCCCTCTCCTTCAGGATCTGGTAGGCCAGCACTGCCCCACTGTGGGGATGGTCATGCCGGTTCACGCTGTTGCCGATATCGTGCATGTACCCCGCAATACGGCCCAGCTCGATCTTGTGCTTCCCGTAGCCCAGCTCCTTTAAGATTTTCCCCGCCGTGTCCGCCACCTTGGCGGCGTGCTTCCTGGAATGCTCCGTGTATCCCAGCTCATTGAGTATCTCGTTTCCCTGCTCGATCAGGAGACCTATCTCCTCATCACTCCTGATCTGTTTAAATGTGACTGACAAACTCTTCTCCTCCAATATCTCTATGTATCTTACAGCCATCTGTCTCAGACTATATAACTCATATGGGTTACAGCCTCCGGATGGCGTCCATGGCCAGCGCGGATCTCTCGCACTCCTCCGCTGTCATGGTCACCTGCCAGCATAGGGGGCTGCCCTTCATATGCTCTGAGGCGTAGCTGAGGCCGTTGGTCCTCTCGTCCAGAAAAGGCCGGTCTATCTGATCCGGGTCCCCCAGAAGGATAATCTTTGTGTCCTTTCCCGCCCTGGTGATGATGCCCTTGATCTGGTTGGGCGTCATGTTCTGGGCCTCATCTATAATAAGGTAGGTCTTGATGATGGACCGGCCCCGAATATAATTCATGGCCTCTGTCTGGATCAGTCCTCTGGCAAAGATTTCCTCAATCTTTCCCCTCAGCTCGTCCTCATCCGCGTACCGCTCCTCCTCGTTGGAGTCGATCAGCTGCTCCAGGTTGTCGATAATGGGCCTCATCAGCGGAGAAATCTTCTCCTGCTCGTCCCCCGGCAGAAAGCCGATGTCCGAGTCGAACTGGGCGTTAGGCCTGCACACCAGTATCCGCCTGTACTCGCCTGTGGGATTGTTCAGCACCTTCTCAAGCCCCACTGCCAGTGAGTAAAAGGTCTTGCTTGTGCCTGCCATGCCCTTGACAATGACAAGGGGCGCCGTCTTCGCCGGCTGCATGAGAGCCTCCTGGAGAAAATACTGCCCTGCGTTTCTCGGTCGGATACCGTAGGGCGCGCTCTTTTTGTACTCCAGCTTCCGGATGACTCCTTTTTCCACCCTTCCCAGGTGGGTCTTCTTCACGGACTGATCCGCCCGCAGTATGACAAACTGATTTTCTGTGAGCTCCGGAACAAACCGGTTGCCCTCACTGTCCGTCACGTACACGCACTGGGCCGGGATGCCTTTTTTCTTAAAATCCTTGAAAATCTCCTCAGGCACGTACACCTCGGTCCTGCCCTTGTACTGGTTTTCGTTGTCAAACACCTGCTCTGTCGTAAAGTCCTCGGCAGATATCCCCAGGATCTGCGCCTTGATGCGAAGTAGGATGTCCTTGGTCACGAGAGTCACCTGCTCCTCGTGGGTGTTCTTAAGGCCCAGGCACACCTTCAGGATCCGGTTGTCCATGACCTCCTCGGACAGCTCCGGCGGCAGCTTCACATCCACATAGTTTCTCTCCACCCGGCAGCTTCCTCCGCCGGGAAGCGGTACGCCGGTGAGCAGATCTCCCCTGTGGCGGAGCTGCTCCAGGAACCGGATAGCCCGCCTGGCGCTTGCGCCCCTCTCCCCTTCCGCTTTTTTCAGATGGTCAAGCTCCTCCAGCACAGCCATGGGAAGCACCACCTGGTTGTCCTCAAAGCACTCGGCCGCGTAGGGTGCCTGGATCAGGACATTCGTATCAAGCACATAGATCTTTACCATAGAGTATCCCCTTTCCGGATTATATTTTACCTACAGTATATCGTTCTTTCCTTTTCTCAAAATCAAGATCCTGTAAAATCTACGTAAAATTTCCTTCGTTCATAATTTGTTCATTTATCATTTAAAAAAGTTTCATTTCTTGAACACCATTTCTTCACAGCTCTGTCTTATACTAAAACTATCAAATAAATCAAGACGCTTCGTAGTAGAAATACTATTGGAATAAACTTTTTCATAATACATGCCGGGGACTGAGAAATCGGTCACCCGGCATCCTCCCGTTTTACGGGGTTTTTCAGGTATATCTGTATTTTCACACATTTTAGAGATTTTTTCTTGAAGGCCTTCCCCAAACCTTTTATAATAAGTAAGTTGACAAATGTAAAATTTAGGAGAAATGTGTGTAAAAAATGAGAAATTTGTCTGTTTTTGTAAAAGCCTTCTTCCGCATCCTGTTCACGATCCTGGCTGTGCTGCTGGCTGTCCTTGCCACTGTCATCACCTGCAGCCTGCGGTGGATGTTCGATACCTGGAGCAACCTGACCATGGACGAGCTCATCTACCATCTGACATCCCCACTGGATGGAACCAACGATGCCATGATCAGGGAGTACATTGATACATGTATTGTGCCGGCTGTCATCGTTCTTCTTTTCCTCCTCGTGCTTTTTGCCGCTTTCCGGAAAAAGAAGCGCTACTATATTGTCATGGCAGGGGCTATCGTCCTGTCCGTATCAGTGGGCGCTCTGTCGGTGAGAGGCGCCTGGCAGGATCTGGATGTGGGAAACTATGTGGCGGACAGGGGAACCTACTCCACCTTTATCGACGACAATTATGTGAGTCCGTCGGATGTGGAGCTGACCTTCCCTCAGGAGAAGAGAAACCTGATCTACATCTTCCTTGAGTCCATGGAGACCACCTACGCTGACACACAAAGCGGCGGCGCCTTTGATCGCAATGTGATCCCTGAGCTGACACAGATTGCCCAGGAAAATGAAGACTTTTCCGGAGAGACCGCTGACCTGAACGGCGGATACTCCATGCCCGGCACTACCTGGACCATCGGCGCCATGTTTGCCCAGACCTCCGGCCTGCCACTGAGCGTCTCCATCGACGGGAACAGCATGGATACCCAGACCAGCTTCTTTGCCGGGGCCGTGACTCTTGGCGACATCCTGGAAAGCCAGGGCTATTCCCAGACTCTCCTCATCGGCTCAGACGCAGCCTTCGGAGGGCGGGAGCTCTACTTCACCGAGCACGGGAATTACGAGATGATGGATTATAAATACGCGGTGCAAAACGGCCTCATCCCGGAGGACTACCATGTATGGTGGGGCTATGAAGATGAGAAGCTCTTTGAGTTCGCCAGGCAGAAGGTGACCGAGCTGGCCGCCCAGCCGGAGCCCTTTAACCTCACCATGCTGACAGTGGACACACACTTTGAGGACGGGTATGTGTGCGAGCGCTGCCCGCAGCTCTACGGTGATGACCAGTATTCCAATGTCATGCGCTGCTCCAGCCGGCAGGTCTCCGCCTTCGTACAGTGGCTCCAGCAGCAGGATTTTTACGAGAACACCACCATCATCCTCTGCGGAGACCATCCTACCATGGACAGCGACTACTGCGAGGATATTGACAGCGGCTACACCCGGAAGACCTACACCGCCTACATCAATGCCGCGGCCCAGAAGGAGACGGAGACAAGGCGGGATTTCACCACCTTTGATCAGTTTCCCACCACTCTGGCCGCCCTGGGCGTGCAGATTGAGGGCAACCGCCTGGGGCTGGGTACCAACCTTTTCTCCTCCGAGCCCACGCTGACTGAGAGATTTGGGCGGGAAACAGAGGAGAGGGAGCTGAAGAAAAATTCTCAGCTCATCGAGAAGCTGGCAGATATCGACTATGACTCCGAGTCTCTGAAAGTGCGAGAGGGGCGTGTTCCCACAGGCACTGTCTACGCGGATCCCTATCTGCGGGACATCGGAGGAATTCCTGTCACGGTGACAGACCTGGCCAATCTGCCGGACGAGGTGCAGAGCGTGCAGATCGCGGTCTGGACCAATGAGGACCAGAGCGACCTGCAGTGGATACAGCTGGGGGCCCGGGAAGACGGAAGCTTTGGCGCTAACATCAATGTGGCCAACTACGGCTTCAAGCTGGGTGTCTACTATATAGACGCCTACATTGTGGACAGCACCGGCACTCCCTATATGATCGGCCAGGCCACAGGCTATGTAGATTAAAACCATACAGATGAAAGCAGCAATTTATAACGGCGCTGCCCTTTACGGGGTCAGCGCCACTTTTATCACCCCGTCCTCTTTTCTTTCAAACAGCCGGTACATTTCCATGGCGTCCGCCAGGGGTGCTCTGTGGGTGATCAGACACTCTCCCTTCAGCCTTCCCTGCGCTGTCAGCTCCAGTATTTCCCTGCAGCTGCAGGCATCCACACCCCCTGTCTTGAAGATCAGATTTTTCCCGTACATTTCCGGGAGAGGCAGAATCTGGTTCTCCTCGTACATGGCTGCAACAACCACCACCGCGTTAGGCCTCGCCGCCTGCCAGGCAAGCTGAAAGCTGTCCTTTCCTCCAGCCGCCTCGATGACCACATCGGCCCCCCTGCCCTGTGTCCGCTCTCTCAGCGCATCCGGCACAGAGACATTGGCAGGGTTCAGAAAATCGTCCGCCAGTCCGTGTCTCCTCGCAAAAGCCAGCCTGCTCTCATCTATATCCGCCGCCACGATCCTGGCAGGACTGTAGAGGGCCGCACACATCATGGCACACATGCCTGCCGGCCCTGCCCCCAGCACAAGGACTGTGTCTCTCTTTTTGATCTCCCCGATCTTTGCCGCCCAGTACCCGGTGGACAGAAGGTCCCCTGTAAAGAGCGCCTGCTCGTCTGTCACCTGGTCCGGTATAGGCGTCAGGGCCTGGTCCGCAAAGGGAATGCGCACGTACTCAGCCTGGCCCCCGTCTATGCGGCAGCCCAGCGCCCATCCGCCGTTCTTGTCCTCACAGTTGTTGACAAATCCTCTTTTGCAGAAAAAGCATTCCCCGCAGAAGGTCTCCACATTCACCGCCACCCGCTGTCCGGGGCGCACATTTTTCACCCTCCTCCCTGTCTCCTCCACAACGCCCACAAACTCATGCCCCAGGATAATCCCCGGCACGGCCCTGGGAACTGCTCCGTTTCTTATATGAAGATCGCTGGTGCAGATGGTAGTCAGCGTCACCCGAAGGATGGCGTCCGTGTCCTCCTCTATGTGCGGCATGGGCCGCTCTTCCATGCCTATCTCACCTTTTCCTCTATATACAACTGCCTGCATGCTTCTCCCTCCCTGTCTGTTTTAGTCCATTCTATCACACTCCCTTCCTTTTTGCGATACGCCTGTACAGGGCAAAGCCCGGCAGGAGAAGGACAAGAAAGATAAGCAGGAGGACAGCCACCGTCACGGCAGGCATCGCACCGCTCTCTTCTTCCCTTCCTTCCACAGCAGCCCCTGTCCCGTCCTCATGCTGCTTAAAGCCATCCTTCTCCAGTCCCAGGGATTGCCTGACAGGGGACAGCAGCCGGCCCGCCAGCGACTGCCTTGGCACCACCTGGAACACCACAGAATCCTTTTTCTCATTTCCAGCCTTATCCACAGCGGTCACGCGGATACTGTGAACCTGATACTCCTCAAATGTGCAGGTGTATTCATCTGTGCCCGGCGCCAGGCTCTGCCTTTCACCATTGACCCGGATCTCCTTTATCCAGTCCGCGCTGTTTCCCAGGCGGACCGTGCAGGTCCTGCGCTCCTCGTAGGCCACGCCGTTTTCCACCCCTTCAAATACGATCTTTGGGGGCGTGTGGTCGATGACAAACTCCGCCGCTGCCCGGGAGCGGTTGCCCGCCGCGTCCACTGCCTCGGCCTCCAGAATACGCCTGCCTTCCTTTTTCACCGTCTGTCCCGGAAGATAGGGAACGCCGTCCAGTGTCAGCCTGTAGGTGTAGCTGGTAAAATCCGTGAATATCTCGGATACAGGCCTGTCCCAGCAAAATTCCTTCACCCAGGTTCCATCTATCTCATCCACATAGGCGATCACCGGGTTCTGCTTGTCCACAATGACCTGGGTCTCTGTCTCCGATTGGAACCCGGCCCTGTCCACAGCCCTGATCCGCATCCGGTAAATGCCGTCCTGGCTGAAAATCTGGCTCAGCTTGCTGCTGCCATTTTCATCCCTCCATTCCCCCTCCTCAAGCACAGTACTGGCCCCCTCCGGGGAAATCCAGATAGTGTGCACGCTGCAGGAGGCCAGCCCGTTGTCATCGGATGCCTCGAAAAGAGCCTGGACGTCCCTGCTGGTGATCATATAGTCCTGCACTCCTCTGATCTCCACAGCAGGAGGGGCATCATCCACATACACCTGGCTCTCCCGATAGGTCCGGTTGCCGGCCTGGTCAACAGCAGCAACCGCCACAGGGATTCCCTGTCCTCCTCTGGATGCCTGGCGGACAGAGAAGGCTCCCTCACTCTTTTCTGTTCTTTCCTGTTGCTGTCCATTTATATAGCATACAATGTATTTTATTCCGCTTCCATCACTGCTTTCTCTTGTTTTGTATCTTACATTAGCCTGATACTGATGCCAGTCCTCTCCTCCTTCCACCCACATATCCAGGGCAGGCGGACAGGTATCTATTTTAAATAAGAACTCCTTCTCATAGAGAATCCGGAGTTCTTCCCCCGGCGGCGTGTACTCGATCCAGACCCGAAGATGGTTCTCCCCCTCCCCGAAGGCCTCCGGCTCCACAACCGCCTGCCCGTCCGGCTGGCTGATGCGGCCCCCGGCCGAGACTCCCGAGGCGTTTTCCAGGCTGTAGACAGTCTCCCCTGTCTCTCCCTGGTGCAGGATCGTCACCTGCGGCTTTACTGTATAGTACTGATCCTCCCCGTCCGGCTCCCCATATGTAATCTCATACGGAACAGGCGGATCCTCCTTCTGGCCATCACCGTCCTCCCCCTTCTGGGGCTGGTCTGTCTGCTCCTCTCCCGGGTTTTCGCCTCCCTCTCCTGATTGCTCTGTATCCCCCTTCGGCTGCTCATGCTGTTCCTCACCTTCATCTCCGCTGTCTGTCTCCTCCCTCTCCTCGTATGTTTGCTTCCCGTCCTCGTATGTTTCCTGACTTTCCTCATACGTTTCCTGTCTGTCCTCCTGGGCAAATGTCTCCTGCTGCCCGTACAGAGCAGCCAGAAGAAGAACCAGCAGAAGGAACTGAGCTGCTATTTTCCTACCCATACTTCCTCACCCTCCACTTTGATCTCATACTCTTCCTGCAGCTTCTTAAACTCCGGCTCATCCGCTATCTTTGGAACCTCACGGAGAAATTTCTGTATCGTCTGGGCGCAGACCTGCCTGTCTGTCTCCGGCGAGGCGCACTGCATACGGATATACTGAACGCGAAGGAGCACAGAGTCTGTCAGCTCCTCCAGCCCTCTCTGGCAGTATTCCCAGGCAGCCTCCATGTCCCCGCTTTCCCCGCAGAGAGAGATCAGACTGCTGTATATCTGCTCCCGTATCCCTTCCTCCTCTTCCAGCTCCAGTATGTACCCGTACTGCTCTGCCGACTTTTCCGGCTTCCCCGCCGCCTCAAAGGCCCCGGCCAGCATCCACCTGGCCTCCTTTTCCTTCTCGTGGTCTCTGTCCGCCTCCGTCCAGTCCCGGAGGGCAAAAAGCTGCTCCCCCAGCCGAATGATCTCCTCCTTGGCCTCGTCCTTTTCCAGGAGCCCGTATCCCCGCAGGATGGACAGATAGTATCTGTAGTCCGCCCTGTCCGGCATATTTTCCTGCAGCTCCTTCAGAAGCGTTTCCAACTCCTCCGCATCCATGTAATCCGCATCCAGCATGCAGGCGGAGAGCTCGGCGTAACCGGCTGCCAGAAAATTGTCCTGGCCCGCCTCCCGGAACAGCTGCCGGCTCTCCCGGTAGTCCTCAAGCTCCAGAAAATAGAGCATGGCCATATCAAATTTCAGCTGATCCGCTGTCTGAGCGGCCTCCTCCGTCTCTCCTTCTGTCTTTGCTTTTGTGCTATTCCTGGGGCTCTCACCTGCACCGCCCTCTGAACTCTCCTGCGGGCTCTTGGAATTTTCCTGCACACTTTTATCTGCGGGATCCTTTGCTGTGATGACCATGACTGCTGTAAAGGAAACTGCCGCGGCGGCAATGACCATAGCTTTTCTTGTCTTTTTTGTCTCCTGTCTGTCTTTTGGAAATTGTTCTGATATTTCTCGAACCGAATGATATTGTTTTCTGGATCTGCCTCTCTTCTCCTGACCAGGAGTCTGACTGAGGCATCTGAAAATGATTTTTTGCAGCTTTCGCTTTGTCCCCCCCTGAATGGGCGGGTCTGTCTCTACCGCTGCCAGCATATACTGGAAGGTCCGGCCGATTCCGTATATGTCGTCCGCCAGGCTTTCCCGCTGGCAGTACTGGTTGTCCGGCATCAGGAAGCTCTCCCTTACGCTCCTTCTCGTCAGCTTCTTTCTGAGCTCCTGCTGCCCTGCGGCGGACAGGTCGAGAAGATGGATCCTCCCATCCTCCCCCGCGATCATGCTGTAGGGATTTACGTACTGATAACAGGGGTTTCCCCTGCACCGGTGAAATTTCTCCAGCTCCTCAAGGATCTGCCGCATCCATGCAAGAAGCTGCTCTCTGGGCAGGCTGGGCCGGTATTTCAGACAGGATGCCAGCAGTACGCCCGGCATGCAGTCTGAACTGACATAGCACCGCCCCTGGTTTTCCACAAGTTTCAGGATGTCATATTCTGTCTGCTGCTCCATATGCACACCTCCAGTCTGTACTGTACTCTGCATTGAAAAGGAATAGACTCGGCGAAGTGCCGAAGAATGAAAAAAGCGACCGCTTTTTGAAGCTTATACAGATAGTAGCACAGACCAGAGGAAAATGCAAGATAAAATTATGTGAATTTTTTATTGCTGCTCCTCCTGGAGCCGGCGCATATGCCCCATCTCTCTCCCCACGAGGATAACTGCTGTCACAAAGGCAATGGAGTCTGCCGCAGGCCCCGCAAACATGATGCCGTCCAGGCCGAGGAAGACCGGGAGGATCAAAAGCAGCGGTATCAGGAAGAAGACCTGTCTTGTCATGGACAGGAGCAGTCCCTTCACCGGCTTGCCGATAGCGGCAAAGAAATTGGATGAGATAAGCTGCACGCCGTTTGCGATGACCATAAAGAGGAAAATTCTCATGAAACGTACCGCAAAGGTAAAATACAGCTCATCCCCTGTCCCGAACAGAGAGATAATCTGCCTGGGGAAAAACTGGAACAGAATAAATCCCACCGCAGAGATTGCCAGGTTGACACAGATCGCCAGCTTGTAGGTGCTGCGCACCCGGTCATATTTTCTCGCCCCGTAGTTGAAGCCGATGATGGGCTGGCTTCCCTGGGAAATCCCTATGATGAACGCCAGCAGAATGGCGTTTGTCTTCATGACGATCCCGCAGGCGGCCAGGGGGATGTCCGTCCCGTAGGGAGAGGAGGCCCCGTAATAGGTCAGAGAATTGTTCAGGACAATCTGCACAAACGTGATGGCCACCTGGTTCAGGCTGTTGCTCATGCCCAGGGAGGCGGTACTCAGACATTCCCGGGGGACGAGGCGGATGTCCTCCCTCTTCAGTTCAATGTTTTTAAATTTCCAGATATAACGCACAGCGGCCACAAAGGAGCAGACCTGTCCGATGACCGTAGCCCAGGCAGCGCCCGCCACGCCCCAGTGAAAGATGAAGATGAACACCGGGTCCAGGATGGTGTTGACCACAGCGCCTATGAGCATGCTTGTCATAGAGTATTTGGGGCTGCCATCCGCCCTGGCCAGGTTGCTCATGCCGTTGGTCACGATGAGGAAGGGCATGCCCACCGCCGTGATCCTTGTGTAGTCGATAGCATAGGGAAGTACATCCGCTGTAGCCCCGAAGGCCATCAGAAGAGGATGAAGAAATACTTCGATCAGCACCGCATAAATGACTCCAAAGGCCACCATCATGCTGATGCCGTTTCCCACCACCAGCCGCGCCTTGTCCTTCTCCCCCGCTCCCAGATGGAGGGAAAAGCGCGAGGCACTGCCGATGCCGATGAGAAGGGCGATGGCAAGACAGATGGTGGTGAGTGGATAGGCCACGTTGGTGGCCGCGTTTCCCAGGTAGCCCACTCCCTGTCCGATAAAAATCTGGTCCACGATATTGTAGAGGGAGCTCACCACCATGGCGATGATACTGGGGATGGCAAAGCCGCGCAAAAGCTCCGGTATGCTCTTGTATCCCAGCGGATTTTCCTGTGTTTGTACAGCTGTGTTCATTTCCATATTTTCTCCTGCTTGTTCTTTCTTATTTTCTCCATATGATCTTTCTATTTTCCTGGCAGCATTTCGCCGTCAACAGAGGGCCTCCATGGAAATGACCGCCGCAGCTTTCATAAGCCCGGCTTCTCTCTCATCGTGGGTCACAAAGAGAACCGTCCTCCCCTGACATTTCCTGGCTG
This sequence comes from Faecalicatena fissicatena, assembly GCF_016900595.1. Lineage (NCBI taxonomy): Bacteria > Bacillati > Bacillota > Clostridia > Lachnospirales > Lachnospiraceae > Faecalicatena > Faecalicatena fissicatena. The sequence goes on along the minus strand of NZ_JACLYY010000013.1, from coordinate 41,121 downwards.
TGTAGGCGATGACCTTCTGCCGGGTCTCCTCGTCCAGCCCTTTGAAGGGCTCGTCCAGGAACAGGATGTCACCGGGGGCCAGCAGCGCCCGCAGCAGGGCGACTCTGCGCTTCATGCCGCCGGACAGCTCGTGGACAGGCTGTCCCGCGCAGCCCTCCAGATCCACCTCCCTCATCTCTTCTTGTATCTGCGCTTTCGTTCTGTCCGGGCATGTGAGGCGGATGTTGGCCATGACGCTTAAGTTCTCGCACAGCCTGTCCTCCTGGAAGACAGCGCTCTTTTTCATGGCAGCCATCTCCCTGGATCCGCCGAAATCTTCGTCCGCCTGTTCAAGTCCCATGAGGATCCGGAGGAGAGTCGTCTTGCCACAGCCAGACCTGCCCATGATGCAGGTGGTTCTCCCCTCCTCTATGTGAAGAGAGAAATGCTCCAGCACCCTGTGTTCCCCGTATGTTTTATTTATATCTGTGATGTCAGGCATGATTTTTCCTCTCTTTCTCTTTACCGCCTTGGCCGCCAGCCGTCCGCATACCTTATCCCATCCGCTCCATACAACGGACAAGATATTCCACACCCCTTAAAAATCCCTTCTCAAAGAGGACACTGATACAGATGATGACCAGCGTCCAGGCAAAGAGCTTCGGCGTATCCAGATAAATCTTCGCATTGTAGAGATTTTCTCCTATGGAATTCTGAGGGATGCCGATGACCTCCGCCGCCACGCCGGCCTTCCAGCACAATCCCAGAGCCAGGGAGCAGCCGGTCCGGAAATAGGGGAGGACCTGGGAGACGTAAATGCTCCGCAGCCTTCTGCCAAAGGGGATGTCAAAGACCTGCGCCATCTCCAGGAGCTTCCCGTCCATCTGGCTGATGCCGTCCAGCACGTTCGTGTAGATCACCGGAAATACCATGAGAAATGAGATCAGCACAGACAGGTTCCGGGACGACACCCAGATGAGGACGAGGATGACAAAGGACGCCACCGGGATGGATTTGATGGTCACCACAAAGGGAAGGAGGAATTCCTTAAGCCGCGCCGAAGCGGCCGAGGGACCCGCAAGCGCCACTCCCAGGATCACAGCCAGCAGAAATCCTCCCACGATCCGGAGCATGGATGAGGCAATAGAGAGCCAGAACTGTGCCGTGGCAGCCAGCTGAAAGAGGGTAAAGACAACAGTGACAGGAGATACGAGAAGTATCTCCTGTCCGATCCACATACTCACTGCCTGCCATATGAGCAGCCATACAAGTACCGCCCACAGCTTTATCCTATTCCTGGGTGTAGTAGAAATCATCATCTGGCAGCTGTCCTCCTATAGCCTCCGGGTTCTGCTCGTTTAATACGGCAAGATATCCGGACAGCTTCTCCTGCATCTCATCCCCTGTGATGCAGACGATGTTGCACGCGGGGATCGCCTTCTTTGCCACCTCCGCAGGAACGATATCATAGTTTCCGACAAGCTGGGCCGCCTCGTCCACATTTTCATTGACAAATTCAACGGATGACTTATATCTCTCCATAAAATCGGACACAGCCTCCGGATGCTCCTTGGCAAACTCTGTCCTCACGATCACCACGCCAGTGAGGAGGGCGCTTGGATTTTCCGCATTCTCCTGGATCTTATCCCACTCTTCTGTCAGATCCAGGGCTACCCGCAGGTCCGGGTTCTGGGCCTGGGCTGTAGTCACAAAGGGCTGGGGCAGCATGGCAATGCCGGACGGATCCTGGGCCAGAGCCGCCACGCACTCAGAGTGCTCGCTCTTCCACTCGATGGTCACATCCGACGCCGGGTCAATGCCGTTCTCCTGCAGGATATAGTTGAGGGCATACTCCGGTGTGGCTCCCTTGCCGCCTGCGTAGATCGTCTTTCCCCTCAGGTCAGCCACGGACTGAACCGTATCCCCGTTTTCCACAATGTAGAGGACACCCAGTGTGTTGATGGCAAGGACCTGTACGCCGCCCTCCAGTTTATTGTAGAGGACAGAGGACACATTAGCGGGCACTGCCGCGATGTCTGTCTCTCCCTGGGAGATGGACGGCGTCACCTCGTCGATGGAAGCCGCGATGGTAAACTGATAATTTTCGCTGTCAATCTTTCCGTTGTCAGCATCGTCCATCATCTGGACCATCCCCATAGCTGTAGGGCCCTTGAGGGCTGTCACGTTCACATCCACAGGCTCGCTCTCCGTCTCCTGAGCCCCGCTCTGTGACTCACTCTGGGTCTGCTCCTCACTGCTGCTGTCAGCCGCGCTGCTGCCGCAGCCGGCCAGCATGGAAGCGGTCATGGCAAAGGCCAGCAGGATGGCGCTGATCTTCTTCATTCTCTTTTTCATAATTTATATTCCTCCTTTTGTCGTTCAATGATGTCCAGGGAATATTATAACGCGGCAAAACCAAGGTGTAAAGGCAGGCCGGACTGTTTTTCTATGTCTTCAGTTCCGGTGAACCTTCCCCTTTTCCGTACAAAAATCCCGCAGATACATTCATCAGCATCTGCGGGATCTCCATAACAGATATTCACATGGTATAAAAGAAATTTTTTCGTTTACAGAGTTTACAAATTATAAGGCCGGAACAGATGTCTCGGAATTCCGTCTACCATAACAGGAGACACATCTCCCTGGATGAGGGGCCGCACATAGGCCACAAACTCATCTGTCACACCTGTGCCCTCCTCATTGACCCACTCTCTTGGCACCAGCTTCTCGTCGTTGGCGATCTTGTGCACGTCCTTCACCTCTGTGCCGCACTGGTACGGATCATCGGACAGTCTCTGGAGAACCACCATCTTTCCGGAATCTCCCTCATCCGCCGCCTTCACGGCCGCACCGCCCACCTGGTAGGCTTCCAGGATATCCACTCTGGATGCCGCATGGGATGCGGATCTCTGGAGGCTGCTCAGCTCGATAGCCCTGGTCTTACATCCGATCTCCCCGGCAATAAAGCTGGCAAGATAGGACGCTGTCCCGGACAGCTGCTTATGTCCAAAGGCATCCACAAAGTCAATGCTGCTTCCCAGCTCGCACACATAGGTGCCATCGGCCGTCCGAATTCCCTCTGACACTGCCACTACGACAGAGGGCTTCTTGGACAGGAGCTCCTTTACCTTGTCGCTGAAGGCGTGCAGGTCAAAGGGAAGCTCCGGCAGGTAGATCAGATCCGGGCCCTCGCAGTCCTCGCCCTTTGCCAATGCAGCCGCTCCGGTCAGCCATCCCGCATTCCTTCCCATGATCTCCACAATGCTCACAAGTCCCTTGCTGTACTCCAGGCAGAAGCTGTCGCGGATGATTTCTTTTACAGAGGTTCCGATATATTTCGCGGCGCTCCCATAGCCGGGGGTGTGGTCCGTCAGAGCCAGATCATTGTCAATGGTCTTTGGGCAGCCGATAAAGCGGGTCGGATGTCCGGTCACAATGGCATAATCGGAAAGCTTTTTGATGGTGTCCATGGAGTCGTTTCCGCCGATGTAGATAAAGGCCTCTATGTCCAGCTTGTCAAGGATGCCGAATATTTTTTCATATACCCCCCTGTCCTCGTGGATCTCCGGCAGCTTAAAGCGGCAGGATCCAAGAAACGCAGCGGGAGTCCTCTTCAGAAGCTCCGCGTCCAGCTCTGTGGTGATATACTCAGACAGATCGAGATACCTTTCCTGCAAAAGCCCCTGTATGCCGTGAAGCATGCCGTACACTTTATTCGCCCCGCGGTCCTTTGCTGTGCGGTACACACCGGCAAGGCTGGAATTGATGGCGGCTGTGGGACCGCCAGACTGACCTACGATTACATTTCGTTTCATGTTATGCTACCTCCGTCCTTTTTGCCTGCCCACGGCGCATCCTTTCCGCCACGAAAACCCGGACATAATATGTGGCCGCTGTCAGGCTCTTAATATATCTATTTTAGTATATTTATCCATATATGTCCATAAAAATAAGGTTTTTTTGTTTATTTTTACAATTCTTCATCCTTCGCCCAGTGGTAGGAGTAGCGGACCGCCTTGTTCCAGCCCCTTATTTTCTTCACTCTCTCCTCCTCCGGGATTTGGGGTGTAAAAATCTGATCACTGGCCCAATTCCGCAGCACTTCCTCCTTATTTTTCCAGTATCCGACAGCAAGACCGGCCAGGTAGGCAGCTCCCATGGCTGTGGTCTCCACGCATTTCGGCCGGTTCACAGGCGCGTTGCTGATGTCCGCCTGGGACTGCATCAGAAAATCGTTGGCGCTGGCTCCTCCGTCCACCTTCAGGGAGCTCAGGGTCAGCCCTGCGTCCGCCTCCATGGCTCTGAGCACGTCATTGACCTGGTAGGCCAGTGACTCCAGGGTAGCCCGGATGATGTGGTATTTGTTCACTCCGCGGGTGATGCCCACGATGGTTCCTCTCGCATAGGGATCCCAGTGGGGCGCGCCCAGGCCGGTGAAGGCAGGCACCACGTAGCAGCCGTTTGTGTCCGGCACTTTGTTTGCCATGTACTCGGAATCCTCGGAGGAGTCAATCAGGCGCATTTCATCCCGGAGCCATTGAATGGCGGCTCCCGCCACGAAAATGGATCCCTCCAGGGCATAGCTTACCTTTCCGTCCAGACCCCAGGCAATGGTGGTGAGAAGGCCGTTGTCGGAGAAAACCGGCTTCTCACCCGTATTCATGAGAAGAAAACAGCCTGTGCCGTAGGTATTCTTTGCCTCCCCGGGCTGAAAGCAGGTCTGCCCGAAGAGAGCTGACTGCTGATCTCCCGCCGCCCCGCTGATGGGGATGCTGCCGCCGAAGTAGGAGGGATCGCTCTCCCCGTAAATGCAGCTGGAGGGCTTCACCTCCGGCAGCATGGAGGCCGGAATGTCCAGAAGCTTCAGTATATCCTCGTCCCACTGAAGGGTGTTGATGTTAAAAAGCATAGTCCGGGAAGCGTTGGAGTAGTCCGTCACATGGACCTTTCCCTTTGTCAGCTTCCAGATCAGCCACGTCTCCACCGTCCCGAAGAGCAGCTCACCCTTCTTCGCCCTCTCTCTGGCCCCCTCCACATGGTCCAGGATCCACTTGATCTTGGTTGCTGAAAAGTAGGCGTCTATCTTGAGTCCTGTCTTCTGCCTTATCATATCCTCCAGCCCGTCCGCCATCAGCTTATCGCAGAAGCCCGCTGTCCTTCGGCACTGCCAAACGATGGCGTGACAGATGGGCTCCCCTGTCTTCTTATCCCATACGATGACTGTCTCCCGCTGGTTGGTGATCCCGATCGTCGCAATATCCGCCGCCTCGGCCCCGATCTTGGTCATGGCCTCCACCGCCACTCCAAGCTGGGTGGACCAGATTTCATCCGCGTCATGCTCCACCCAGCCCGGCTTCGGAAAATACTGAGTGAACTCCTTTTGCGCCACACTGCGTATATTTCCCCGGCGGTCAAATAAAATGCAACGGTTGCTGGTGGTACCGGCGTCCAGCGCCATCACAAACTGTTTCATAATTGTCCTCCTTTATTCTATGGAATTATCTGCCTGCTTTCTGGCCAGATATCGGCGGGTATAGGGGCACACGGCAAAGCATTTGCCGCACAGATCTGCCTCTATTCCGGTCCGCCGGCGCATGATCTCCACCTGCTTGCGGTAACAGGCCTCTCTGTCAAACAGCTCTTTTCTCTCCATACCGGCTCGCCACAGCGTCCCCTTCAGAGCCTGAGCCGGACAGCTGTCCACGCAGACCCGGCAGTCCCCGCACCGGGAGACAGTGACCGGCCTGGCACAGGGAAGAGGCGCGTCTGTGAGAAGGGAGGACAGGCGGATGGCGGAGCCGTACTGCTCTGTCACCAGAATACAGCTCTTTCCAATCCATCCAAGCCCGGCCCTTGTGGCCACTGTCTTGTGGGGAAGGGGCGTTCTCCACTCCTCGTCCTGGCTGACCCTGTCCGTAGTCTGGGCCCAGGCCTGGAACCCCTTTCCCCTCAGGAAAGCCTCCCCGGCGAGCACGATCTCATTGAGCTTCCGGTTCATGGCATGGTAAGTCTCATAATATTCCTTCGTGGGGCCCTCCAGAAGCTGCCGGATGATTGGATCCGGGACCGGCAGGGCCACGGCAACGCCCACTGAATACGCCTGTCCTCTCAGATCGCCGCAGCCTGCCAGAGCCGCCCCTGCGCTCTCCAGCAGGCCCTTAAGCTCCTCCCATAGCAGTCTCCCGTAACCGGCACCTGCTTTCTCCGGCGTAAGCTCCTCTCTCCTGTCTCTGTCCCCGCACATCTTCTCGCTCATCCTTTTTATCCCTCTCTTTACATCTGTTTTCTCACATCAGGACCTTAAAGCTTTTTTCTTCCTCTTCTACAGGGATATCCTTCCCGTCGACCCAGTCAATCTCAATAAAGCTGTCGTGGTTCAGTCCCTGCAGAAGCTTGTCCACGAGCTGGGGGCGCCCCTGGATCTCCAGCGTCACTGTGCCGTCCATCTCGTTTCTCACCCATCCTGTCAGCCCCATGGATTTTGCCAGGTATTTTGCCTTGTAGCGGAAGCCTACGCCCTGCACCCTCCCGCGAAAATTCAATCTCCTTCTGACTTCAGCCATGTCTTCCTCCTGTCACTTGTTTTTGTATATTGTTATTATTGTAAATCCTTTTCCCTGGACTGACAAGTGGTTTGGCAGCGCAAGGCAGAGCAAAACAGCTTGCAGCTCCTTATATCCGCATCATTTCCGACATGACACAGGCCCCGGCCGCCCCGCAGGAGAGCACCTCCTCCACCTGGCCCTGGCCTGTATGGATACCGCCGATGGCCCAGACAGGCGCCGGCGACAGTCTGCAGATTTCTTTTAGATAGGAAAGCCCCCGGGGCGGCAGCCCCTTCTTGCAGTCTGTGCTGTAAATATGTCCGGCCGTCAGACAGGTAGCTCCCAGACGCAGAGCCTCCCCCGCCTCAGCCGCGGAGTGAACGGAAGTGCCCACATGCACAAAGGACTCCAGAAGTCCCTGCTCTCTGTAGGCGCGCAGCAAAGGCAGAGGCAGATGGATGGCCTTCACCCCTGCTCTCAGCGCGGCTTCCGGGTAGGTGTGGTAAACGCAGGGCACCTGATAGGCTCTGCACACTTCCAGCACCTGTCCAGCCAGGAGGGTGTAGTCCCTCTCCGCCAGATCCTTCTCCCGCAGGATCACAGCCGCCGGGTGCAGCCTGCACACCCGCTCGATCTGCTCAAGGAAGGGCCTGGCGGCCAGGTGGCGGTTTGTCACAGCCGCCACCCGGGACATAATATTTTCTCCGCCCTCTTCCCTGTGTGTCCTACACATAGATGTACTCCGCCATCACAGGCTGCAGATGATTGGCCTCCAGTGCGTGGTAAACCTCGTCCACAGAGCGGCCGTCTGAAATCTCGAACTGCTCGTCTCCCTTGTCCGCCACTTCCTCGCCGTGCTCCCCTATGCCGGTGCTGACTCCCGCGGAGATCTTGGTGGCAGCGATCTGCACCAGGTTGTCCCGCACTCTGGCGCACTCCCGGCTGGAGATGGTGATGCTGGCAAAGGGCATGAAGAGCCGGTAGGCGCACACCACCTGGAGGAGCTGGGCTTCGTGGACGTCCATGGGATTGATCCTGTCATTGTTGATGATAGGCCGAAGCCTGGGGCAGGAAAAGGCAATCTCCCCGTGGGGATATTTCTTCTGCAGCAGCCAGGCGTGCATGCCTGTGGCGAACGCGTCCTTTCGGAAATCATCCAGTCCTAAGAGCGCCGCAAATCCCACGCCCCTCATGCCGCCCATGAGAGCTCTCTGCTGCGCATTGAACCGGTAGGGGAAAATCCTCTTGTGCCCGGCCAGATGGAGAGTCTCGTACTTATCTGAATTGTAGGTCTCCTGGAAGACCGTCACATAGTCCGCCCCGCATTTTTGCAGATAGGCGTACTCGTCTGAGTTCATGGGGTAGACCTCCAGGCCGATGACCCGGAAATATTTCCTGGCAATCTGACAGGCCCTTCCGATGTACTCCACCGTGGACTTCTTTCTGCTCTCCCCTGTCAGGATCAGGATCTCCTGAAGTCCGGTCTTTGCGATGGCCGCAAACTCCCGCTCGATCTCCGCCTCGTCAAGCTGCGCCCTCTTGATACGGTTGTGGCAGTTAAAGCCGCAGTAAATACAGTAATTTTCACAGTAGTTTGCAATGTAGGCCGGGGTGAACATGGCGACGGAATTGCCGAAATGCTTCCTCGTCTCCGCCTGGGCTGCCTGGGCTATCTCCTCAAGGAGCGGCATGGCCGCCGGGGAGAGGAGGGCCTTGAAATCCTCCAGGGACCGGTTGTCCCTTGCCAGTGCCCTTCGCACGTCAGCCTCCGTGTAGCTGTCATAGTCGTATCCTTTCACCTCGGAGATGACCTTGTCCATCACCTCCGAGCCAATGTCCTCCATGTCCGGCAGGTAGGTCATATGGTCGATCCGGTTCTTCCTCTGGTGCTCCCGGATCTCATCGCTTAAAATGCTTTCATTTACATGGTTTTCTGCGCTCATTTTCGCAAGCCTCCTTCTGCGTCCAATGTTAATCTCTCAGATACCCGGTAAGGGGTGACGAAGCGCTTCCTCCTTTTGCACGGACGCTTCCCATCCCCGCGAGGTAAGCGGCGCGGCCCGCCTCCACGGCCAGCTTCATGGCTCCGGCCATGGCCGCAATGTCTCCCGATGTGGCGATGGCAGTGTTAGCCATAACGGCGGCAGCCCCCATCTCCATGGCCTCGCATGCCTGGGAGGGCTTCCCGATCCCGGCGTCCACAATGATGGGAAGATCGATCTCATCGATAAGGATCTGGATAAATTCCTTGGTGCACAGTCCCTTGTTGGACCCGATGGGCGCCCCCAGAGGCATGATGCAGGCAGCACCCGCGTCCGCCATGTCCCTTGCCATATTCAGATCCGGATACATGTAGGGCATCACGGTAAACCCTTCCTTTGCCAGGATTTCCGTGGCTTTGACCGTCTCGTAGTTGTCCGGGAGGAGGTATTTGCTGTCCCGCATGATCTCGATCTTGATAAGATCGCTTCCGCAGACCTCCCTGGCCAGCCGTGCGATGCGCACCGCCTCCTGGGCATTTCTGGCTCCCGACGTGTTGGGCAGGATAGAGACGCCCTCCGGTATGTAATCCAGGATGTTGGCAAGTCCTCCCTCGTTTGCCCGCCGCAGGGCCATCGTGACGATCTGAGCCCCCGCGTGCTCCACTGCCGCCTGGATCAACTCCAGGGAATACTTGCCTGACCCCAGGATGAACCTGGAGGTAAATGTATGGTCTCCCAGCTTCCACGTATCCTTTTTGATTTCTGTATTTGTCTCCATTTTTTCTCCTTTCTGCCGCCGGAACAGGCGGCGCCTTTCTCTTCAGTTCTGTCTTCTTTTCTTCTGTTTCTCCTACTATAGTCTGCCAGGGGCGTGATCTACCTCTCTCCCAGTATAAGCCGCAGCACCATATTGGCCTGGTGCGCCGCGCAGAGAGCCACCCTGGGAGCCATAAGGCCCCGCCCTGCCTCCGCCTCGGTCTTTTCATCCCCGCACAGATAAAAATGGGAGGTGACCCGTCTTGTGCGAATCTCATTGCTGTCCCCATATCCGGCCATACCGCTGGCGGCCACCAGATATTTCTCCGGGAAATGCTCCAGCACCTCCCCCGCAAGCATGGCCTTATTCTCCGCAATATCAAAGGCCTCGCAGATATAGGCGTCATCCCGCAGCAGCTCTGCCGCGTTTTCCTCTGTCACACGCAGGCAGTCGGTCCGCAGCTCAAGCCACGGATTGATACGCAGCAGATTTTCCCGGAGGGCCTCGGTCTTGTACATGCCCACCTGGTCTGCAAAATACTGCTGCCTGTTCAGGTTGGTCACATCCACCCGGTCAAAATCAATGAGATGGAGATGCCCCACTCCGATTCTGGCCAGGCTGACCGCTATGTTGGATCCCAGACCCCCAAGTCCAGCCACGGCCACCCGGGCCGCGCGGATCCGGGCCTGAACCTCCTCCGTGTGACGGTCAATGAGCGCCTGAGAGATCTCCTCCTCTGTGATCCTGATGTCCCTCATCTTCTCTAGCCTCCTCCCACAAAGCTCACGACCTCCAGTGTATCTCCGTCATCGATAAGACAGCTCTCATGCTCTCTTTTTGGTACGATGGCTCCGTTTTTTTCCACGGCCACCCGGTCCGACCGGTAGCCCTTCTCTTCCAGAAATGCGCTGACAGAAAGAGAAGACGAAAATATCTCTTCCTGCCCGTTTATGCGCGCTGTGATCATAAAGCTCTCCTCCTTTCTCCCTAAGCAGGCCGCTGCGCCGGAACCGAAGCGGGATATTGCTCCGAGATTCCCCGGGCTATTCCCGGCTATTTCCAGGATATTCCCCGAGATTTCCCAAGAAAAAAGGTTCACGAAAGAATACACCCGCGGTGGTGCACCCCTTCGTGAACCGTCTTAATCCATTTCCTGTTCACTCACATAGTCCTGCTGTATTTTGTTGTCTGTAAATCTCCTGACCTTTCTGCCAGACAAAGCGGGGCAGGTCCGCCCCTTTTTGCCGAAAGGATTTCTCTATAGAATAAGAAAAGGGAAATGGCATCATGCCATTTCCCGCAGTCTCTCATCTTTCTCCCTACGTTGGCATTATCCAAATCAGGTTCCCGGGTCGAAGTTCACAACTTCCTCTCAGCCTGTCTACAAGCTCCCCATATGCAATTTACATGTTCCAATATACTCATTTTCCCGTGAAAAGTCAATAGCCTTTCTTCCTCTACTCGGCTTCTATGGCCTCGTAGCCCTCAGGGATAGTAATGCCCAGCTCCTCGCAGATCGTGGGATTGTACTTTTTCGTCACCTGGGCTGCTGTCTCTACGTCCATGGTGGAGATGTCAGCGCCCTCCTCCAGGATCTTGTAGGCCATCTCGCCCGTCTGGTATCCCAGGTCGTAGTAGCTGATGGAAAGAGTAGCCACGCCGCAGCCGCTGCAGATGCCCTCCTCCCCCGCGATCACCGGAACCTTGGCAGGAAGACAGATGTTATTGATGATCTGGGTATTGGACGCCATAGTGTTGTCCGTGGGGATGTAGATGGCATCACAGTCCTCCACCGCATTTTGAGTCACAGACTGAATCTCGTTGGAGTCTGCCGCTGTGTACTCCTTGTAGGAAATGCCGTCCGCCTCCAGCTCTGCCTCAAAAAGCTCTGCCTGGTATTTGGAGTTGGATTCGGAGGAGCAGTACAGAATTCCCACTGTCTGGGCGTCCGGCACAAGCTCCAGGAGCATGTCCTCCTGCTCCTCGATAGGCGCCAGGTCGCTGGTTCCTGAAATATTCACTCCCGTGGCTCCTGTCCAGTCATCGATGCCCAGCGCACTGCCGTAATCAGTAACGGAAGTTCCCAGGATCGGGATGTCTGACGTCGCCTGGGCTGCTGTCTGGAGAGGCAGGGTAGCGTTGGCAAGAATTAAATCTACATCAGAAGAAACAAAATTATTAACGATGGTGGAGCACATAGTCTGCTCTCCCTGTGCGTTCTGCACGTCAAACTCTACATTGTCCTCGCCAAACAGCTCCCGGCAGGCATCCTGAAACCCTTCCGTGGCCGCATCCAGAGCCGCATGCTCCATCTGCTGGCAGATTCCTATAGTATATGTACCGCTTCCGCCTGCGTCATCTCCGCTGCTTCCAGAGCTGTCTCCTGAGCTGCTTCCGCAGGCTGCAAGTGCGGCTGTCATGACTGCTGTCAGTAAGATTGCTGTTACCTTTTTTAACTTCATGTCCTTTTCCTCCTGTCGCTTTATCGCTTAAAACTTCTACACTTTATAGTGCTAAAGTATTTATGAAATAAATTATACAGAGATACGCAGAAAAGTCAAGCCCTTTTTTATTTTCTTTTCACACGTCCTCTGTATACCCCTTTGCTCCACATGGCAGCGCCGCAAGCTGCACCTCAGCCACAAACCAGTCTTCCTCCATACGGGCGGCGATATCTCCCTCCATCCTGCGGGCCAGCTCTCTGGCAATGGAGAGGCCCAGCCCCGTGGAGGTCCGGCTCCTTGCCTCATCTGCCTTGTAGAACCTGTCAAACACATGCTCTGTATCAATCTTGTCCGGACAGGACACCTGGTTGGCAAAGGTCATGACAGCCCTGTTCCCCTGCCTCTTGAGCGCAATGCGGATCTTCTTCTCGCCGTGGTCCATCCCGTTCTTAATGAGATTCTGGATGACCCGCCTGAGGGCACGGGGGTCTGCCTCCACACAGATTTCCTCCTCAGGAATGGAAAACTCCGGTCTGATCCCAAGCGCCAGCCATTCCTCGTAGTAGGAAAACAGCGTCTCCTTCAGGATCCGGTTCAGCCGGCAGGCTGTCCTCTCTATTTCATAGCGCCCGCCCTGGAGTTTCGTGTAAGTGAACAGCTCCTCCAGCATCTCCTTCAGACTGCCGATCCTCTCCTGGATGATGCGGATATACCGTTCCTGCTCCTCCGGGTCTCTGGTCTCCCGGAGGAGCTGAAAATACCCGTCCAGGGAGGTGAGAGGCGTGCGGATATCGTGGGACAGGTCCGTGTAGATGCGGGCAATCTCTCCCTCCTTTTCCATGTACTCTCTGTGTTCACTTTTCATCTCCAGCAATAGTTCATTGAGCTCTTCTGCCAGCTCGCCCACCCCGCCGGCCCGGATCTGGGTCGTGATGAGCATATTGCTGTCGTGCTCCCGCAGGAACGCGATCTGGCGGCAGATGTCTTTCATCTGCCGCTGGTATTTCCACAGCACTACCGCTAGGATCACGATACCTGTTATAAGGATAATAGTCAACATCCTGTCTCTCTCCTTCTGTAAATGCTCCTCCTGTTGACTTCTCCTGTCCCCTACACATCCCTCTTCTGGAACACAAGAGCCCCCAGGCCTGCCGACAGGACAAGGAACAGGGCCGCTGTCAGCAGCGCTCCTGTCACGTCTGACGCGGAGGGCGCCAGGGGGAGCATGGCAATCTTTCCCGTGATGGTGTGGGAGATAATGTCAACATCTCCAGCCCCCATCCTGCGCAGCAGTGTCTCCGCCCCGCCGTACAGGAGGATAGCCAGGTTCTGGCAGAGCAGCACCCCCAGCACCATGCTCAGCACGCTGCTCCGTATGATCACTGTAAGGGCACACAGGACCACCATAAAGGTACAGTGCAGCGCTGTCTGCGCTCCCAGATAAGGGAGGAACTCGCCCGGGTCACCCCAGGCCAAAGCTCCAAAAAGCAAGGCATCAGAAATCGCCTCAATGGCCACGAAAAAGAGGATGGTAAACACTGTGTACACCATCACAGCCACCGCCTTGGCCGCCACAAGGGCCGCCCGGCTCCTCACCTGTCCCGCTGTGTTCTTCACATAGCCGCTGCTCATGTCCGCCCCGGAAAACAAAATCGTGAATATAGCAATAAAAAGAGCTATAAATCGCCCCTGTATATTTGCCGCAAACAGGTCAAACACAGTCACCTGCTCTCCAGGTGTGGTGGGGAGAGTGACAGTCATACCCAGATTGGGCGTCTCCTCCCCGCTCTCATCCGGCGAGGAGGGACTCACCTGCACCATATCCACCGATGCCTCGGCCGCCTTCCTTGTGTCTGCCCGATACTCATCCCGGCTCATGATATTAGTAAAAAGCACGCACCCCGTCAGCACGATGAGGATCACATAGGCGCTCCTTGTGTGGAGCATCCGGTATGTTTCCATTTTTATCATATTAAGCATTTGCCCCGCCTCCTGTCAGTTTTAAGAAATAGGTCTCCAGCTCCTCGTTTGTGACAGAGATGCCCCGCACAGGGATTCCTGCCTTTGCGAAGGCCATGTTGAGCGCCGCGCTCTCCTCCAGCCTCTCAAAAATATAGATGTGCTCCCTGTCTGCCACCTGGTATCGTTTTATTCCCAGGCGGTCCATCACCGGAACAGCCCGCTCCGGGTCATCCAGTGTGACCTCCAGCCTCTCGCTGCATTTTTCCATCAGCTCTTCGTTCGTCAACTCCTGGAGAAGAGTCCCGTTGTGGATGATCCCGTAGTCTGTGGCTATCTTGGAGAGCTCCTCCAGGATATGGCTGGAAATGAGGATCGTCATATTCCTTTCCCTGTTCAGCTTCAGCACCGTATCCCGCACCTCCGCGATCCCCTGTGGGTCCAGGCCGTTGATGGGCTCGTCGAGGACCAGCAGGTCCGGCTCTCCCACCAGGGCCAGGGCGATGCCCAGCCTCTGCTTCATGCCCAGGGAGTACCTCTTCACCGGCTTCTTGCCCACGCCCCCAAGGCCCACGATATCCAGAAGCTCCTCCTCGTATCCCCTCTTGTACACGCCAAGGAGCATGCTCTTCATTTTCAGGTTGTCTCTGGCAGACATGCTTCCATAGAGGCCCGGCCCCTCGATAAGGCAGCCCACCCTGGAGCGTATCCGGCTCAGCTCGCGGCCCCTGCACCCGAACAGCTCGATCTCTCCCGCCGTGGGGGAGGCCAGACCGCTGATCATCTGCAGGGTAGTGGTCTTGCCCGCTCCGTTCCTGCCGATAAAACCGTATATCGCCCCCTTCTTTATATGCATGCTCACCTGGTCTACTGCCCTGTGCCTGCCGTACTGTTTTGTCAATGCTCTTGTCTGCAGCAGCAGCTCACTCATATGTCTCACTCCTTTTCTCTCGATCTGTCTTACATTCTAAGGACCTTTCCTTAATCCTTCGCAAATAAAATCTAAAGAAAAGGTAAAGCTTACCGGGGCATACGGTAGCCGATACCCCATATAGTCTCAATGTACTCCTCCTGCGTCTCCTTCTTTATCTTCCTGCGGATATTGCTGATGTGCACATCCAGCGTCTTGGTCTCCCCCATGTAGGGCTCCTCCCAGGCGTACTCAAAGATCTCCTCCTTGCTGTAGACCCGCCCCGGGTGGGACAGGAGGAGTTCCAGGATGGCAAACTCCTGGCGTGTAAACCGGGGCAGCTCTCTTCCCCTCACAAAGACCTTAAAGGTCTCCTTGTCCAGGGTCATCTTCCTGTGGCTCAGAGTGTCCCCGGCAGCCTCGGCTGTCCCCCGCCTGCGCAGCTGCACCTCGATCCTTGCCAGCACCTCCCGTATCTCAAAGGGCTTTGTCACATAGTCGTCCGCCCCGCTCTTTAAGAGGTCCACCTTGTCGTCCAGCCGGTCCTTCGCAGTCAGCACAATGACCGGGATATCCCTCTTTCTGCGTATCTCCTCCAGCACCCTCTCCCCGGACATGCCCGGTAGCATCAGGTCCAGGAGGACCAGGTCAAAGGGCTCCATGTCCAGGCGCAAAAGCGCCTCAGTGCCGGAGTAGGCCTGGCTGCAGGTGTAACTGCCCTTCTCCAGGGCCTCCCTTAAAAGATTGTTGATATTTGTGTCATCGTCTATGATCAGTATGTGGTCCACCTTGCCCTGTCTCTCCTTTTCTTCCTGTTCCTCTTAGGAAGGAGATACCCAGTTTTTCCATCTCCTCCCTAAGCTTTCCGTACCGGCTTCTGCTGACCGGGACGGATGTCCCTCCCTCTAACTTCGCCTCGTAAGTCTGACCGAAACGGCTGGCGCCTACTGCCCGTATATTGGCAAGGGGCACCAGGAAGGACTGATGGCAGCGAAAGAAATGGTAGTCTAGGAAGATCCGCTCCAGCTCCTCCAGCGTGTGGGAGGTCTGCCAGGTCCCTCCGTCCTTCCTGTGGATCTGCACCTTCCGTTTCTCTTTGCATATGTAGAGGATCTGATCTGGCTCCAGGAACAGATAGTCTGCCCCGCTCCTGACAGCAATCTTCTCTTTTCTCGGCACACCTGCCTTTTTCCGCACCTTCTCAAAGGTCCGCTCCATCCGCCGGATATCCACTGGCTTAGTGAGGAAATCCACCGGCTCATACTCGTAGCTCTCCAAGGCAAAATCCGCGTGCCCGGTGAGGAATACATAGGGCAGACCCGGATGCCTATCTTCAATGTAAGCCGCCAGGGAAAAGCCGTCCCCGCCAGGCATTTCTATATCCAGAAAGGCCAGCCGGACCGGCTCCGTATCCAGAATCTGCCTGGCCGCCTTGGCGTCCTCGGCAAAGAGGATCTGGGACGGCTTTGCAAAATGCTCTAAGGCGGCGATGGAGTCCTGCGCCGCCACAGGCTGGTCGTCCACCAGAAGTATCTTTCCCTCAAACATCACGATGCCTCCTTCACAAGTCTAAGCGGGATCTTTGCCACGAAATGGATGACCTGGCCCTCCATGCGGGAGTACACCACGCCCCCGTACCTGGCCGCCAGGGCCTGGATGGAGGCGATGCCGATGCCCTCGTGCCCGCTCTTGGAGGAGGCGCCTGCCTGGTAGGATGCCATGGGGTCCCCCTGCCGCGTCTTGTTGGCCACATTGATGATGCAGAACTCGCCCCTTTTTAGGATCGTCAGATGGATGCCAAAGGATCGGTCCGGCAGCCGCTCCGTCTCGTCCAGGGCATTCTGCAGAAGGTTGCCGATGATCTTGTTTGTCTCATAGACATTGGTGGCGATCTGGGACAGGTCGTTCTCCACCGTGATCTCCAGGCGGATGCCCTCCTGCTGGGCCCGGCTCTGGAAGGAGAGGATGAGGGCGCTGACCGCGGCGTCTTTTAGGGGCAGCAACCGGTTCATGGCCACCGAATCCTGCAAAAGCTCCTCCAGATACTTCTCGCAGGCCTCGTAGTCCTTCCTGAGGAGCAGGCCGTGGAGAGTCTGCACATGGAAATTGTAGTCGTGCCTCTGGGAGCGGACCACGCTCATGTAGGTCTGCATGTCATCCCGGTACTGTTTCTCCGTGCGCAGGGACTCCCTCTCCCTGCTGGCTGCCACCACCAGGCAGAAAAGCCGCAGGCCTCCGAAGAAGGCGAAAAGGGCGAGGGCTGCCGTGGGCAGAGAGCATTTTCCCAGGACGGGGAGCGACAGGCACAGGCCAAAGGCTGCAAAGAGCAGCGCACGCCTCCCCGGCCTGTCCCCATCCTGCGTCCCCTCCTTACAGAAGTACTGCTGCCATCCCTCCTCCGGGAACTCCCGGGACAAATAAGCCAGGCCTGCGCAGACACCCAGGACGGACATCAGCGCCAGCATCGTCCGGAAGAAAGGGGAGAGGTAAGAAATCCCAAGGAGCGCTCCCGACACCACCCGCAGCATGCCAAAGCAGCCGCAGGCGAGAGACACGGCTGCCAGGATATCGACCAGGGATTTCTCCTGCTCCGCCCCATGGCGCAGCAGCACCGCCATGTAGGAGACCAGAAAGAGAAGGCAGGCCCCGCTGCCCAGACGGATCCCTGCGTCCAGGCACCAGGCCAGCCCGCAGACAGCTCCGCCTATAAAAGAAAGTACCAGGCTGCGCCGTACTCTCTCCCTCTCCCAGCGCAGAGCCGCAAAGCATGACACGGCTCCGCCCAGTCCAAGAAGTGCGTAATCGGCAAACAGCATGGTACCTCCTCCTTCTTCTGTGATCGTTTCCTCAAATATGTTTTAGTATAGCATCCCCTCTGCTACTTTTCAATCTTTTCATCGTGGTAGAGGAGCTCTGCCAACTCCCTGTGGATCCGCTCTGTGTCCATGCCCCCCACGGACTGGTGGACCACCTGCCCGTTGTGGAAATAGCGGAAGGCCGGGATGCCCATGATCTTGTATCTCCTGGCCAGTTTCCGGTACACAGACGTGTTCACCTGGATGAAGCGGATGAACGCCATATCGTCCGCCACCTCCCGGTAGTAGGGAGCCGTGCCGACGCAGGCCCCGCAGTTGTCCCCGTAGAAATCCACCATCACGTACTCTGCGCCTTGTACCAGCTGGTCAAAATTTTCCTCTGTCGCTTCTATCACTGCCATCTTCTTACACCTCCAGATATGTATTGGCCTCTCTCATCAGCATATGGAATGTGTGCTCCTGGAGCTTCACACTCTTAAATATCTCAAAATCCGCCTGTTTCTTAAGCTCCTCCACATCTTCCTTTCTCTCTGCCGCCATCTGCCGGACCATCTCTTCCATGTCCTCCTCTGTGACAGAAAAGCCATCCTTCTCACAGAAATAGCAGTAGATGACATTGGGAAGGTAGTATTTCTCCTGCTCCTGTTCCATGACCTTCATAGTCTCCTCCTCTGTGAGGGATGTGCCGTCCGGCTGTTTCTTCGGGTCCACACCTGCCGCCTCCAGGGCGTCGTAGCGGGTCTTGGCCTGGTGATGGCACCAGGCCGCCTTCTCTGCCTCGTCCACATCGAAGGTGCTCTCCCTTAGGATCGCCTCCAGCCAGAACTGGCAGATGCGGATGCTGGCCTTGTCCCGGTACGCCTGGTCGTGCTTTTCGTGGTACCAGCGCCGGTAGTCCTCCACGGTCTCCACGCCTGGCAGTCCCAAAAGGCCCACCAGCGTATCGCCCACTGTGAGGGTGCGCTTCTCCACTACCTTTTCCACCTTGAGCACAAGGGTCCTTGCTTTCAGCTGGCAGGAGAAGGTCTCCCCTTGTCTTTTGCCCAGCACAGCCTGCTCTGCCTCCTGGGCCCCCGGCAGGCTGCGGCCTGGATAGAGGAGCACCGTGCGCCCCTCCCAGTTTCCTTTTTCATCCTTCAGACAGGTGCACTGCACGCTGTGCCCGTCCTTCACAGGCCCCTCCATCTGCTGTTCGCTGGAGTGGTCCCTGGCCAGGGCCTCAAGCTCTTCGTCGATCTGGCTCTCCGGGAAACGCCATTTCTTTAACTCCTCCGGCACCGCAAGCTGCCGGTAGTCATAACACTGTGTCAACTTTGATCTCATCTTGTATCCTTTCCTTTCTGCTGTTCGCCTTCCGTCTGTCTATATTATTTCCCCGCCTCTGCCGCCTGGTGGGCAAAGGTCCGGTAGTAGTCGTTTGTCCGCAGCAGCTCCTCTGGCGTGCCGCAGGCCTCAATCTGGCCGTCGCACAGGACGATCACCTGGTCCGCGAACACAGTGGCGGAATAGTTGTGGGCGATGAGGATGGTGGTGCGGCCCTTCATCAGGTTGCTTAGGGCTTCTGTCACCGTCTTTTCGCTCTTCACATCCAGGTTGCTGGTAGCCTCGTCAAGGAGCAGGTAATCCGGGTTGCGCATCATGGCCCTGGCGATGGCAATGCACTGCTGCTGGCCGCCGGAGAAGTTGGAGCCTCCCGGCCCCACCTGGGCGTCAAACTGTCCCGGCGTGTCCATGACAAAGTCATAGACATTGGCCATCTTCGCCACGTGGATGAGTTCTTCTTCCGTCACCTTCCGCTCCACGCCGTAGAGGATATTGTCCCGCACAGTGCCAGATAGGAGAGGCTTATCCTGAGACACGATGGCAAAGCTCTTGCGCCAGGCGGACAGCTTAAAGTCCCTGACATCCCGGTCCCCAAAGAGGATAGTCCCCTCTGTGGGATCGTACATCCGCTCCAGCAGCTTAAAGAGGGTCGTCTTGCCGGCGCCGTTGGTCCCTACGATGGCCGTGACCTTCCCCTTTGGTATGGAGCAGCTTAGATCCCGCAGCACTTTGGCGCTCTGGTAGGAGAAGTCCACGTGGTCCAGGACAATGTCCTCGTCCGCCACGTCCATCTCGCAGCCCTCCTCCTTCTCGTCAGGCACATCTAAGACCTGCCCGATCTTCTTCATGATACCCGCGTTCTGGGAGAAAGTCCCCACGCTGGTGCACAAGGTAGCAAGCCGGGTCACCGCCAGGCCGCACAGGGTGTAGAAACCGATCAGCTTGCCCACGGTCAGGTCGCCGGAGGCGATCATGCGGCTTCCAAGCACAAAGGAGATGACGATGTTGAGGCATCCCATGACCTCCATGCCGGCAAGCTGGATCATGGATGTGTAGCTTAGGAGGATGTCCGCCTTGCACTGTCTTCCAAAAAGTCCCCTTGCCTTTTTCTGCTCCTCTCCCTCCGTGCAGAAGGATTTCATAAGGCGGATGCTGCGCACGTGCTCTGCCAGGTACCCCATGACAGAGGCCAGCCTTGTCCTGGCGGCAGCTCCCGCCGTGTAGGTCAGCCTTCCGTAGAGCCAGGTGATAAACACCATGACCGGGATCACCAGCAGACTGGCAAGGGCCATCTGGAACTGGAAACTGAACAGCTTCTGGTAGGCCACAATGCCTGCGTACACAGCAGTGAAAATGTCGATCAGCAGCTGGAAATAGTTTCCCGCACTCTCCGCGTCCGTAGTCACACGGGTCACCAGCTCGTTCACATTGTCTGAGTCATAATAGCTGGTGGGCAGGCGCATCATCTTGTTCCACATCCGCAGCCTCACCGCCAGGTTGATCTTCTGCAGGAGCAGTCCGGTCAGGTAGGTAAAAGCGATGGTGATGCCCCCTGTAATGAGCTGGAACTCGATATAGCGGATCAGCTCGTCTGTCTTGATGGAGTTCTGGGTCCCGTCGATGATGGAGGCCGTGATCGTGATGGCCTCCACCTCCACATGGGACTTGATCATGGAGATGACAAGCACCAGGAGGATGAGGAACCAGGGCAGCCGGATGCCCTTAAATATCTTTGTGTAGTCTTTGATCTGTCTTAGCATTGCGCCGCCTCCTTCTCTGCCTGACAGGCTGCGATCAGCTCCATGAAAGCCCCGCACTTCCCATACAGGTCATTGTAGCTCCCGCACCCGGCCAGTACGCCTCTGTCCAGGACAATGATCTGGTCCACCCGCCTGATAAGAGACAGGTCGTGAGTGACGATGATCTTCGTCTGATCTGGAAATGTATCAAAGATCGTATCCTGTACCATCCTGGCCGCCGCAGCGTCCAGAGCTGAGGTGGGCTCATCAAACAGGAGCACGTCTGCGCCCCGCATGAACTCCCTGGTGAGCACCAGCTTTTGCCTCTGTCCGCCGGACATAGAAGTGCCGCCTGGGGCCACCGGCGTGTCAAGGCCTGCGTCCCATTTCTCCAGGATTTCCGCAAAGCCCGTCTTGCGGGCTGCCTCCCAGATCTCCTCATCCGGCACCTCCCGGTGGAGCCCGTAGGTGAGAGCCTCCCGCACGGTGCCGCTGAAGACATCCGCCCCCTGCTGCACATAGCCCATACGCCCCCGCAGCGCCTGAAGCGGGATGTCCGCCACCGGCACTCCGCCTAAGGACACGGTCCCTTCCTGGGGCTCATAGAAGTGCTCCAGCAGACTCAGGGAGGTGGTCTTGCCGCTGCCGCACAGGCCGATAACTGCCGCGGAGCTGCCCTCCGGGATAGTGAAGGACACGTCCCTTAGGGCCTCCTTGTCCCCGTAGGAGAAGGAGACATGGTCAAAACGCACCTCGGTGCCAGCGCTTTTTCCTTCCCCCTGCCCTTCTTTTTCTTCCTCCTCAGGGGCGCGCAAAAGCTCCGCCGTGCGGGCCATGGCTCCCTGCACGCTTTTAAGCTTCATCCAATAGTCGATCAGATTGCTGAAGGAAGTGGAGAGCGTGCCGGAAAACATATAGAAAGCCACCCACTGCTGGATGTCAATGTCCCCTCTTTTCAGGAGCACTACGCCGAACACCATGACCACCATCACCTGGGCCATGCCAAGGAGGGTGGTGAGGGCTGTGATCACACAGTTCAGCTTATTGACCTTCATGTTGGCGTCAAAAAGCCCGTAAGAGGTCTTCTCCCCGTTTTTCAGCTCCCGTTCTTCGTTGGTGTAAGTCTTGATGAGCATCAGGTTGCGCACCCTCTCCGCCAGGTACGCGGTCAGGCTGCCGATCTCCTTAAACACGCCGAACTGGGTCCTGTACTGCCATCTTCCCACAAAGACTGCGTAAATAAGCTTCAGAGGAAGGAGGAGAAAGACCGACACCATCAGCCACACATTGTAGGAGGAGATGGTCTGCAGGGCTGCCGCCACATAGTAGATCGTGGGGAGAAAGCCCACCAGGAACTCCACCAGATACTCTGTCGCCGTCGTAGCGTCGTTTGTCATAGTGCTCATCAGATCCGAAGGATTGTGTCCGTCATAGTAATCCATGCGGATGCGGAGCATCTTCTTCCAGATCACCCTCCTTATATTCCTGGCCGCCACATGCCTGGCGGGCGAGCGCAGGGCCACATCCCCGCAGAGCACCAGGGTGAACAGCACATAGAACCAGACCGCGTCCACCAGAGCCTGGCTGTCCGTGCTGCCGCTCATCAGGCCTGCTGTCACCGTGGGAAGGTCCAGCATGACCCTGTTGTACAGGAAATTGCACAGGAAGGCAATGATGATCCAGTGCCACGGCAGGCGCATCTTCCGGATCACATGGAAGAAATCCTTCCAGTTTCCCCCGCCCTTGTGTCCCTCTTTTTTAACTTTACTCACTGTCGTATCTCCTTTCAGATCCCGTATATGAAAAGACGGCAGACAGAACATTCTTTTTTCTGCCCGCCGTCCGGAAGGTGCCTAATAATCTGTCAGTCCGTAAGAATTCTTCATCATCTCCGCATAGTCCTCCACTGTGTCACCGGACATAGCCCCCTGGGATGACAGGGTAATGATGGTCGCCTGGAGTGTGTCGCCGTCCATCACCGAGTAGAGTACATTGCCCTCCTGCGTCACCTGCTGCCCCTGGGAGGTGTAGAACTGGGCCAGCGCCTGGGCGGACGCCTCGTCCGGCGTCACGTAGTAGTCGTATTCCGCCGCGCCCTCCCCGTCCTTGGCGTAGATGATCTGGTATACATTCGTAGCGGTATAGCCAAAGTTCTTCATATCTGACAGAAGCTTGCAGCTCTCATCCCCGGTCAGCACAAAGCGCTGGTCAAAGTCCAGATCCTGGGGGTCTGTGTAAGTATAGGTGTCCGTCATGGCAAGGCTGAAATCCTTGTCCACCGTTGTCTCCTGCCCCGCGTCTCCCGCGTCAGAGCTCCCTTTGTCTTTGCCGGCGCCGCAGGCTGTGGCCGCCAGGCCAAGGGTGAGACAGAGCAGGACTGTGATCAGTTTCTTCTTCATCTTGTTTCCTCTCCTTCCTTATATTCCTCAAGCTGTTCTATCTGCTTCATCCATCCTGTGTATCCCTGCAAGGAGGCCTCAAAGGCCGGCTGTCCGACCGGCAGGGCGCTGATGCGCTCCGCCAGCTTTTCCGGCTTCATCCTCTGGCAGAAGATATGATCTCCCGCCACGATACACCGGTACTGGGCCACCGCCTGGCCATCCTTCGCGTAAAGGATCTCGTACACCTGAGTCACTGCTATCTGGCCCTGGCCTGCCGCCTGGGCCGCCAGAGCGCTCCGGGCGTCTCCCCAATACACAAGCCGCGTGTCAAAATCAAGATCCTGGGGATCTGCAAAACAGACACCCTCCCCCACAGTAAGCTCCTGGGGACCTGCCGGGCTGCCAGCTCTCAGACGGTCCGCCGCGTCGTCAAAGTCCGCATCGTTCCACTGTGCCGTGCTGCCGACCGTCAGTGCTGTCCCGCCGGACTCTCCGGCCATCCCGCCGTCTGCCGCCGTCTCACTTCCGGCCCCGGACGCCGCTCCTTCATCTCCTGTCCCGTCAGTCCCTGCCGGCATACTGCCTGCCGTGGAGGGATCAAATGTCCCTGCCTGTGATAAGCTGTCTTCTGCCTGCCCTGCTTCGCTCCGGCCATCTGCCTGCTGACCATCTGCCGCCTGAGCCGCATTTCCGGCTGCTGCCGGGTCAAATCCCTCCTGCTGCCCGGTCTCGCCTGCGACGGTCCCTGCGTCTGCCGGGTCAAAGGCCTCCGCCTCCCTGGCGGTCCGGGCTACGCTCTCTGCCGACAGATCCGCCTCCGGGTCCAGCACGCCCGTCACGGGGATCACCGGCGTGGGCTCCGTCTCCGCCCACTGCGCGGCTCCCGTATCCAGCAGTCCCTCCGCCTCGTAGAGCAGGCGGTTCATATCTGCCTGAGGCAGGCAGATGTAGGTAAGCGCTTTTCCGTCTGCCGTCACCTCGGTCATGCCCAGCTTCATCAAAAATCCTTCTATGTAGGCCCGGGGCGTTGCCTCTGCGATCTGTCCGTACTGTGCATACATATCAATCGTGTCCTGCAGATCCGTCCCGATCACCAGCACCGCATCTGTCCCCGGCATTGCCACCGCATACAGGCCCGCGTCCACGAACTGCCCTGCCAGAACTCCGGCTTCCTCTGCACTCGGCATGACGTAAATCTTGATTTCGTAAAGCGCACGGCTGTCCTGTTCGTAGATGACCTCATAGAATGCATTGGCTCCCTGCTGAGCCGCAAATCCGTTTGTCTCATCTCCATACAGTACATATCGTCTGTCATACTCTGGACCCGGCAGCACCTGCGCCTCATCGTACGTGTAGCTGTCGCTCACTTTCACGCTGAACGCCTCATCCGGCGTGGTGCCTGTCAGTCCGCCAGATGGCTCCTCCGGCTCCTCTGCCGGGTTGGGATTGCGGAAATACTGATAGCCCTCATTCTTGTAAAGAGCCGCCATATATGCCTCCGGGGTCGCCTCGTCCGCATAGCCCATCTGCACGTACATCTCCATCATGCTCTCGATCATGGCAAGATCCATATCGATGCAGGCCACTCTGCCTGTGACTTCGACTTCTCCCATGCCGCCGTACATGCTCTCGATCTGGGCCGCGTCATCTGCACTGGCCGCATCGTAGCACCGGTACACGGCCGCCAGTTTTCCGTCTTTCAAGTAATAGATCTCATAGACCCCTTTAACCTGACTTCCGATCTGGCCTGCTGCCGAGACCGCCCCGCTGTCCTCTCCGCCGTAGAGCACATACCTTGTATCATACTCCAGTCCTTTTGGATCTTCAAAGGTATATTTGTCTGTGATCTCCACAGGGAAGGAATTGTCCGCCGTCGCCAGAGCTTCCTCCAGCTTGTCGGTAAGCTGCTCATCCGTCACGGCCACGCTCGTCTCCCCGGAGGGATCGGGTGTATCCGGGTCGTCCGGTTTATCTGGCTGGTCAGGTTCTTCCGGGCCTGACGGGGTGTCCCCTCCCGGCGTATTTCCTCCCGGCGTATTACCACCCGGTGTAGTTCCCCCTGGCGTGGAGCCGCCCGGCGTACTTCCGCCGCCTCCACCGCCACTGCCGCCGCTGCCGTTTCCGGAGGATGCAGGCGGCTGGTACTCGCTCATGCCGCCAAAGTAGAACTGCATGCCAAGGTAAGCTGCCGGAGTCTCGGACTTGATAACGCCCTGATCGTAATATGTCCGGATCGAAGTCTGCACGTAGTCTCCTGATGAGTACACATACACGACATCCCCCCAGCGTCCGGCGCTCTGTCCGCCTCCATTATATACTCCCGCATAGGCCGAAGCCATCCTCTGTGCCTCCGCCTCGCTACTCATGACGTAACAGACATATTCGCCTGCCGCCTGGCCCCCCTTCGCATAGAGGACCACATACGCTTCTTTGCAGCTATACCCCTGCGCATTCGCTCTTTTGGCCGGGATGCAGTCGGAGCCTCCATGGAGCACGTACCTGGTGTCAAAGCTGAGCCCGGACGGATCCGAGAACGTACAAAGATCACTCATCTTGATGGGGTAGCTGTTGCTGGCGCTGGTGCCTCCCACCTGTGCGCCCCCGTTGTCCACATAGCCTGTCTGCTGTACAGCTCCGTCTGTTCCGGAGGCCCCGCCGGCTCCCGACGCGCCGTCGGCTCCGTCTTTATCCTGATTTCCTGCGCTCCCAGCGTCCACGTCATCTCCCTTGATCTTGTCCGCCAGGTCGGCCAGGGGCGAGTCCTCCAGGAGCTCTTCTATCCCGCCGTTCTTAGAGATCAGGTAAGCGCCTGTCCCCACGCCGCAGGCCAGGGCGGCCACAGCGACACCTGCAATGACCTTTGTCCTGGTCTTCATTTTTTTCTTCTGTCCTTCCGGCTGTTTCTCTTGTCCGTCCTGTACCTGGACCTTTTCCTCATTTTCCACTTCTGCCACTCTCCTTAGACGACTGTATCTTGCGTATTGCTCATATTCCTTCTGAAATAATTTTAACAATCTTAACACGTCTCTGTTTTTCCGCACAATACGACATGTCTATTCGGATGTTTTTGTTGTCTGTTCGGCAGTTTTACAGGTCCCTTCTGCAGGATAAGGCCCCGTCTGCCGCCTCCAGGATCTCCTGGCCGCCTACGATGCACGAGCCTCCTTTTTCACAGATCTCATCCAGGATACGGCTGACCTTCTCTAAATCCTCTTTGGTCGTACAAAGGATCTGCCTGCGGTCCCTTTGGCGCATCTGCCCTGTCACCTGCTCCATGTAATCTTCCGCTGCCTGCATGCCTTTCTGCCTTGCTGTAAGAAGAGGCTCTGTGGCCGCGATGGTGCTGATGATATAGGAGGTCAGCTCCTGCCCGCTGGCGCACAGTTCCCGAAGGGAGGCCCCGGCCTTGTCAAAGACGGCCAGGGAGGCGGCGGCAGAAGGATCTCGGAAACTGGTAAAGGCCACGTCCCCGCCAGGCGTGATGGCAAGCCGGGTGCCGTAGGCTCCCCCTTTGACCCGGACGGTGTTCCACAGATACCCGTAGGACAGGATGCGGGCTGCCACTGCCATAGCTCCGCTGTACCTGGCCCCGCACTGGGCCAGATGTCCTCCCTTGCCGGCAAAGCCCACCGGGGCCGGGACAAGGATACCTTCTTTCCTCGCCGGCTTTTCCCAAGACCAGGAGACCGCCTCTTTCGGGGCCCGTCCCTCTGGCAGGAAGGAGGCCAGACCGGGAAGCTCCTCTCTTGGCATCTGTCCTGTGACAGAAAGGACGGCGCGCCTTCTCACGAAGAGCCGTCTGCACAGTTCTTTCAGCCTGCCTGCCAGCTCCGCGCCTCTCTCCTCAAACTGGCTGTCCATCTCCCGCAGCCAGTCCAGCATACTGACGCCCCGCAGCGCCTCCCTGGCCCCGCCTTTCGCCGAGCACCCGGCGGCGATGCGCAGGGAGGCATAGCTGTCACCGTGCATGAGGACGTGCTGTTCCAGCGACAGCTTGAGCTGGCGCAGACGGCCTCTTAGGTAGGCAAGATCACCAAAATCCGTGTCCAGCAGCACTTCCCTTGTCAGTTCCTTTGCCTCCTCCAGCTTTTCCTCCAGGGCTGACACATGGACGGCAAAGCAGGGCTTACACGTTGCCGTCTCCCCTCTTGGCGCGAACACCTCCACACTGGTCTGAAAACGCCCCAGCTCTCCTTCCAGAGACGCCGCAAGCTCCAGGACGGAAAAACGCGCCGTCCTGGTCTGCCCCAGCAGGGTCTGCAGGAAGGAAAGAAGGTGCAGCTCCTCCTCTGTCAGGTCCCCGGCCAGGAAGTACCAGACAAGATGGGCGATGCCTTCTGTCTCCAGAGGATGACAAAGGACCTTGACCCCCGCCTCCTCTGTCACCTGCTGGGGGATGTCCGGCGTCTCTTCCTCTATATCCGCAAGGGACAGCACCGGAAGCGCGGCCAGGTCCTGGGGGCGGTCCGGCCTATTCTGGAAGGCCCTAAGGGCTGCCAGCTTCTGGATGACCTGCTCCCTCTCCTGGCTGCTCCAGCTCTCTTTTATCCTGCGGAAACGCTCTGCCTCCTCCTTTCTCTTCCTCTCTCCCAGCTCCCTGGAGGGGAAAAGCACCACCTGGGCACAGTGTGGGTTCTCCAGGAAATTCTCCCGGATAAACTGCTCAAAATATCCGTCTTCTATTCCTTCCCGCAGGCGCAAGAAGGCGTCCCCCAGGCAGAGATTCTGGGCCGGATCCCCTCCGTAGAGGCAGCTCTCCAGCATTTTCATGCAGTTGAAAAGCCCCTGGGGAAAGCCTCCTGTCTCCTTCTCCCGATAGCGGAACTCCATCCGGCTGATGACCGCCTCCAGCCTTCTGTGGTCCAGCCCCTGGGCGGCCAGCTGCTCCAGCACTGTGCGCACGGTATCCCAGATCTCCTGCTCCTTCTCTTTGGCGGCATGTCTTACCACCAGGACGGCAAAGGGCTGCTGGACGCCGTCCACCTTGGAAAATTCCACATTCTCAGCCAGCCCTCTCTCCAGCAGCGCCTTCTTAAGAGGCGCCTCGTCAGAGCCGCAGAGCATCTCGCATAAGGTCTGGCAGGCTAAGTCCTTTGCCGGCTCATCAAACCGCCCGTAGACCCATCCCTTTGCCAGGATCGTCTTCCTTTCCACGTCCTCCTCCCCGGCCTCATAGGGAATACGTACCTCCCCTGGGTGTACCGGGCTCTGGAAGGGGATCGGATGATCCTTTTGCTGGGGTCCAAAGCCGGACTGCACCTGCCCGATCTTCTCCAGCACCGGCCCGATCTCCATCTCCCCGTCCAAGAGGAACCATGCGCCTGACGGGTGATAGTATTCCCGGTACTGCGCCTTGTACTCCTCGTAGGTGAGCGCCGGGATGCAGGCAGGGTCCCCGCCGGACTGGAACTGGTAGCAGTTGTCCGGGAAGAGGGCCCGGTTCAAGGCGCTGTCGATCAGCGTGTCCGGCGACGCGTACATCCCCTTCATCTCGTTGTACACCACGCCGTTGCAAGAAAGCTCTCCCTCCTGGCTGTCCAGCTCGTAGTGCCAGCCCTCCTGGCGGAAGATCTCCTCCTTCTCCAGGCAGAGCGGATGCAGCACAGCGTCCAGGTACACGTCCACCAGATTGAGGAAATCCTTCTGGTTGCGGCTGCTTACCGGATACATGGTCTTGTCCGGGAAGGTAAAGGCGTTCATAAAGGTCTGCAGGGAGCTTTTGATCATCTCCACAAAGGGCTTGCTCACCGGGTATTTCCGGGATCCGCACAAAAGCGAGTGCTCCAATATGTGGAAGACGCCTGTGTCGTCCGACGGCAGCGTCTTGAACGCCGCTGCAAATGTCTTGTTCTCCTCCCTGCGCTCCAGCCACAAAAGCCGGGCGCCGTTTTTCGCAAAGTGCATCTGCCAGAGAACAGCCCCTATCTGCGGCAGCTCTCTCCTTGTATCTATGACAAAGCCGTGGGCCGCAGCCGCCTGCTCTGTCTTCTGTCTTTTCAGGTCCATCCTTTTTTCTCCTTACTGTGTCATTACTTTTGCAATCTTTATCCTATTGTCCAGATGCCGGGAGCATCTGTCTGCAAAGATAACTGATTTCCAAAAAAGGGGGGCGATATGTCTCCTTGCAGCGCTTGAGTCCCGGCACCTATCTGCATAAAGTAAAAGAAAAATGGACAGCCGTCAATGCAGACTGTCCATTTGGCATCTCTCTTTGTCTATCTGGCAGTTTCAGCGGCCTCTCAGATTATGTTCACGATTAGACCTGTTTGTTTTTCACCCGGCATTTTCCCAAATCTTTGCAAAAATATCCGGCGCCGGATTCCTCGGACAGTCTGTTCAAGGGAAAACCGGCGCCGGCGCCATCTTTCTCTATTCTACTGTATCTTCCCTACGCCCCAAAGTACGCCTGGATCTCCTGCATCCTCTCCGTCTGCTTCACATGGAAGGGACACCGTCTGTCGCAGTGGCCGCAGCCGGTGCAGTCAGACGCCTTTTTCTCCAGATGGAGATAGTGGTCTTTTGCCAGAGCATCCCCCGCCATAGCAAGGTCATAGTACTTGTTGATAAGTCCCACATCCAGACCGAAGGGGCAGGGCTGGCAGTGGTTGCAGTAGACGCAGACCCCTTCCGCGTCCCGGGGCGCAAAGGAGCCGAGGATCGAGTAGTCCCGCTCCTCCTTGGACGCCTCAAAAAAGCCCAGAAGCCGCTGCAGATCCGCTGTGCTGCGAAGTCCCGGAAGGACGGTCAGCACGCCCGGCTTGTCCAGCGCGTACTGGATGCACTGATATTCGCTGAGAGCCTGACCAAAGGGGGAAGTTCCCGCACTCAAAAGCTGTCCGCCCCCAAATGCCTTCATGACAGAGATGCCTACGCCCTCCGCCTCGCACCGGCGGTACAGAGCCGTCCGCTCGTCCACGGTCCCGACGGCATAGTCTCCGTGTCGGTAGTCGTAGGCAGGATTGATACTGAACATGACCATGTCGATGAGTCCTGTGTCCAGCATCATGTTCACGATCTTCGGCGTGTGGGAGGACAGGGCAAGGTGACGGATAACTCCCTCCTCCTTCAGCTCCTTCATATAGTCCAGCGTTCCTCCCTCTGCGGCTTTCCTTAAGTCCGCCTCCTCGTCGATGCAGTGAACAAAGCCAAAATCAATATAGTCGGTCTTGAGCATAGCAAGCTGCCAGTCCACAGATTTTTTGATCTTCTCCAGGTTCAGTGTCCATCCGTATTTCCCCGTGGTGTACTCGGCCCCGAAATGGAGCTGGTAGTAGATGTCCTTTCTCTGATCTCTCAGAGCCTCTCCGTACGCGGCAAAGGGGACTGCCTCTGACATAGCCAGGTCAAAATAGTTGACGCCCCGGCTGACAGCCAGCTCCAGGGCCTGCCTCGTCTCTTTCTCTCCGCCCTCGCCGATGTAGCCTCCTCCAAGGCCGATCACGCTGATTCTCTCTCCTCCTCTTGGAAGTGTGCGGTATTCCATATGTATCTCCTCCTGTGTCCCCTTTTTTCACAATTTATTATAAAATGGCCGCTCAAAAAGGGCAAATACTTAAAAACAATACATTCCTATAGCTGTTCCGTATGGATCGCACATCGGGCCGGCGGTCTCCTGCGGTTTTGTTCAGTTTCAAAAAAATGTTCCGCCATCCTGCTCTGTATGTTATAATTCTTTTTGTTGTATCCAACGTATTTAAATATGAAATCATTTTATAGAAAGAAGGCTTGTGCATATGAAACCATTTGCAGACAAGAAGATCACTGTCCTGGGACTGGGAGGCGTAGGCGGCTACGTAGGCGCCCTGCTGGCGGACGCATATCCCCACGTCACCTTTGTAGCCCGTGGAGAGCGGGGAAGATCCATCCGGGAGAAGGGCCTTGTCCTCCACAGCGACTACCGGGGAGAACGCACTGTCCGCCCGGAGCGTGTGGTGGAGACAGCAGAGAGCCTGGAAACCCAGGACTACATTTTTATCTGCGTCAAAAATTATTCCCTAAAGGAGGCCTGCCTCTCCCTCGCAGGCTGCGTGTCCGAGGGCACCGTCATCGTCCCTGTCATGAACGGCGCAGACCCCGGTGACCGGGTGCGGGAGTACCTGCCAAAAGGCACGGTCGTCGACTCTCTCATCTACATCGTGGCTTTTGCAAACGCCGACTTCTCCATCACCCAGCAGGACAAATTTGCCAACCTCTACGTGGGCATCCAGGATGCCAGCGCTCCCTGCTGGCAAAAATGCTGTGATGTGACAGACCTGCTGAACATCGCCGGCGTGGACTGCACCGCCTCCCGGGATATCCAGGCTGAGATCTGGAAAAAATACATACTGAACTGCGCCTACAATGTAGAGACAGCTCTCTACGACAACTCCATCGGGCAGCTCCGGGAGGACCCCAAGAAGGCCGCCATCTATGAAGCTCTCGTGGACGAGGCATGGCGGGTGGCTCTGGCAAAGGGCATCCACGTGACGCAGGCAGACCGGGACGCCATCATCTACCGCTTCTACTACAAGCTGCAGTACGATGCGACCAGCTCTCTCCAGCGGGACGTAGGCGCCGGGCGTCCTACAGAGCTTGAGACCTTCAGCGGCTATATCGTCCGGGAGGCGCAGCGCCTTGGAGTAGATGCTCCGGTATCTGCGGACATGTACAGGAAACTGAAAGAAAAATGCCGGGTCTGACCCCGCGTGACTACCGAAGGAGGAACATACAATGACACGATTATTAAGCTACCTGCGGCCCCATCCCATCATCACGGTCATGGCCCCTCTCTTTAAGATGCTGGAGGCCACCTTCGAGCTCTTTGTCCCCCTGGTAGTGGCGCAGATGATCGACGTGGGAATTGCCGGGAACAATACTCCCTATCTCTGGAGAATGGGCGCACTCCTCATTCTCCTTGGCATCGTGGGCTTCTCCTTTTCACTGACCGCCCAGTACTTTGCGGCCAAATCTGCCGTCAGTGCCGGCATGGCCATGCGCAGCGACCTGTTTGCCCACATCGGCACCTTCTCCTACCAGGAGATCGACACGATCGGCACTTCCACCCTCATCAACCGGATGACCAATGATGTGAACCAGGTACAGAACGGAATCAATATGTTTCTCCGCCTGTTCCTGCGCTCTCCCTTTGTTGTCCTGGGAGCCATGGTCATGGCCTTCTCCGTGGATGTCAGGGCAGCACTTCCCTTTGCCGTCACCATTCCTGCGCTCCTGGTGGTTGTCTTCGCCATCCTCCTGATCAGCATGCCCCTCTACAAGAAAGTACAAAGACAGCTTGACAGAGTACTCCTCCTGACACGGGAAAATCTCCTTGGCATCCGGGTTGTACGAGCCTTTGCGAGGCAGCGGGAGGAGAAGGAGCGGTTCAGCCGGGAGGCGGACGGGCTGTACAGAAAGCAGATCTTCGTGGGAAAAATCTCAGCCCTCTTAAATCCCCTCACTTACGTCATCATCAATCTTGGGATCATCGCGGTCCTCTGGTTCGGCGGGCGCCAGGTGGATGCAGGAGACCTGACCCAGGGACAGGTCATTGCCCTCATCAACTACATGTCCCAGATCCTGACAGAGCTGGTGAAGCTGGCCAATCTGATCATTCTTCTCTCCCGTGCCCTGGCAAGCCTTGCCCGGGTAGACGCCATCTTCGATGTGGAGCCCTCCATGCCCGATGAAGGGGCATCTCCCTCCTTCTCCTCTGCCCAGGAGGGACAGCCTGCCGTCTCCTTTGAAAATGTAGGCTTTACTTACGCCGGCGCAAGAGAGGAGACTCTCCAGGGCATCAGCTTTTCCGTCATGCCCGGAGAGACCATCGGCATCATCGGCGGGACAGGCTCAGGGAAATCTACGCTGGCAAACCTCATCCCCCGGTTCTACGACTGCACCTCCGGCACCATCCGCCTTTTCGGGCAGGATGTGCGCTCCCTTAAGCCCTCCGCCATCCGGAAAATAGTGGGCATCGTCCCGCAGAAAGCCACAATCTTCTCCGGCACGCTCAGAAAAAACATGCAGTGGGGCAAGCGGGACGCCACGGACGAGGAAATCTACCGGGCGCTGGATATCGCCCAGGCAAGAGAGTTCGTAGACAGCAAGGAGAAGGGACTGGATCTAATGATCCAGCAGGGCGGCAGCAACCTGTCCGGCGGGCAGAAGCAGCGGCTCACCATCGCCCGGGCTCTCGCAGGAGAGCCGGACATCCTCATCCTGGATGACAGTGCCTCAGCTCTTGACTTTGCCACGGATGCGAAACTCCGAAGGGCTATCAAGGGAAGCACCGAAAATATGACCGTGTTCATCATCTCCCAGCGGGTATCCGCTATCCGCAGCGCGGATCATATCCTTGTCCTGGATGACGGCCGTCCCGCCGGGTACGGCACTCACGAGGAGCTGTTCTCCTCTAACCACGTATACCAGGAGATCTGCGCATCTCAGTCTGCCGGAAAGGAGGCATCTGCAAATGCATAAAGAAAAAACAGAAAAAAAAGTGGACAGCCAGAAGACGCTGAAACGGATCCTCCTCTATATCCGGCCCTACACAGCTCTCGTCATCCTCTCCCTCCTTCTCTCAGCTCTGACCGTGGGGCTGACACTCTACATCCCCATTCTGACCGGGCGGGGCGTGGACTGCATCGTGGGAGAAGGACAGGTGGATTTCAAAGGGCTCATGGCCGTGATCACGGGGATTCTCATCTCCATCGCCATTACCGCGGCGGCCCAGTGGATCATGAACCATATCAACAACAAGATCACCTACCGTATCGTCCGGGATCTTCGGACCCAGGCTTTTGGCCATCTCCAGGAGCTGCCCCTGTCCTATGTGGACCGGCACTCCTCAGGGGATCTGTTAAGCCGTGTCATCACGGATATCGACCAGTTCTCCGACGGACTGCTTCTGGGCTTCACCCAGCTCTTTACAGGGGTGGCCACCATTGTGGGAACCATCCTTTTCATGCTGGGCATTAACCCCTGGATCACCCTGATCGTGGTGGTTTTAAGCCCCATGTCCTTCCTGGTAGCCAATTTCATCTCCAGGAAGTCCTTCACCATGTTCAAAAAACAGTCCGAGACCCGGGGGGAGCTGACAGGCTTTACAAACGAGATGCTGGGCGGCATCAAGGTGGTCCAGGCCTTCGGCTATCAGGACGAGGCAAATGAGGAGTTTGACGAGATCAACAGAAGGCTCTCCGAGTACTCTCTGAAGGCCACCTTCTTCTCCTCCATCACCAACCCCGCCACCCGCTTCATGTACTCGGCCATCTACGCGGGCGTGGCCATTGCAGGGTGCTTTTCTGTCATAGGCGGCATGCTGACCGTGGGACAGCTCTCCAGCTTCCTGAGCTACACAAACCAATACACAAAGCCTTTTAATGACATCACCAGCGTGCTGACCGAGTTCCAGAATTCCATCGCCTCCGCCGCCCGGGTGTTTGAGCTCATAGACGAGCCGTCTGCACCGGCTGAGCCTGCGGACGCCATTGTCCTTACCGAGCCGGAGGGGCGCATTCTCCTGCAGGATGTGGACTTCTCCTACACGCCCCAGGTGCCTCTCATCCAGGGGCTGAACCTGTCCGTAGAACCGGGGCAGCGGATCGCTATCGTGGGACCCACGGGCTGCGGCAAGACCACCCTCATCAACCTGCTCATGCGGTTCTACGATGTACAGAAGGGCTCCATCCAGGTGGACGGACACGACATACGTCAGATCACCCGCCACTCCCTGCGCACCAGCTACGGCATGGTCCTCCAGGAGACCTGGCTGAAATCCGCCTCCATCCGGGACAACATCGCCTACGGCCGGCCTGACGCCACAGAGGAGGAGATCATTGAGGCAGCCAAAAAGGCGCACGCCCACAGCTTTATCATGCGTATGCCGGAGGGGTATGACACCATCATCTCCGAGGGCGGCGGCAACCTGTCCCAGGGACAGAAGCAGCTCCTGTGCATCGCCAGGATCATGCTCTGCCTGCCCCCCATGCTGATCCTGGACGAGGCCACCTCCTCCATCGACACCATGACGGAGATCCGCATCCAGCGGGCCTTTGAGACGCTGATGAAGGGGCGCACCAGCTTTGTGGTAGCACACCGCCTCTCCACCATCCAGACGGCAGACGTGATCCTTGTCATGAACCAGGGGCACATCATCGAGCAGGGGACGCACCAGGAGCTTCTGGCAAAGAAGGGCTTCTACGCGGACCTGTACTACAGCCAGTTTGCGGCGGACAGCTAGGCCTTCCCCCTTTTCTTTCGACGGCCTGCCAAGTTTTTTCATTTTTTTCTTGACAGGCCTGCCAAAGTATAATATAATAATTTTTGCTGTGAGAGATACGCAGCAATGTGGGCATAGCTCAGCTGGATAGAGCGTCTGGCTACGGACCAGAAGGTCGGGGGTTCGAATCCTCTTGCCCACGCTTTGGAGACGGGTTCCGGGATGGAGCCCGTTTTTTTGTTCCTGTCGGATGCTTTTCATCAGAAAACCTTCATTTTCATTTCACATTTATTTAATATCGCAGTCACATTTTCATCACATTTTCCCGGTATAGTAATAATCGAACAAAGGAATGAAACCTTTATTCAATTTTCTTTTTCATAATTTCCCCCTCCGGCCAGAGTGTTTTCACTCTGGTCTTTT
The DNA here is from genome assembly GCF_016900595.1 of Faecalicatena fissicatena. Classification (NCBI taxonomy): domain Bacteria; kingdom Bacillati; phylum Bacillota; class Clostridia; order Lachnospirales; family Lachnospiraceae; genus Faecalicatena; species Faecalicatena fissicatena. The sequence goes on along the minus strand of NZ_JACLYY010000013.1, from coordinate 5,667 downwards.
TATGCCCTTTTGTTTGACTTGCCCTCTTCCCCTGGTATACAATAGAATGAATTGACACGAGAGTCATTCTACATCAAATGAAAAGGACTGAAGAAAATGACAAAAAAAATAGCCGTTATCAACGACCTCTCCGGATTTGGGCGATGCTCTCTCACAGCCGCTATTTCCGTCATCTCTGTCATGGGAGTGCAGCCCTGTCCCCTGCCCACAGCCATCTTAAGCGGGCAGACCGGATATCCCCACTACTACTTTGACAGCTATACAGACAAGATGCCTCTCATCCGCTCCGAGTGGGAAAAGATGGGGGTCCGCTTCGACGGCATCTGCACCGGCTTTCTGGCAGATGAAAGACAGGTGAAGCAGATCCAGATGTTTCTGGACAGTTTCCTGAATGAAGACACCTTTCTCCTGGTGGATCCGGTCCTGGGCGGGGACGGAAAGCCCCACGGCCTCTTCACGGAAGGGCTCCTGAAGAAAATGCAGGAGCTGTGCAAAAGGGCGGACATCATCACCCCAAACCTGACTGAGCTGTGCCTCCTCACAGGAGCCGACTATGAGGAGCTGGGATCCATCAAAAATATCTCTCTCCTCATGGAGGTAATCAGTGAGCTGGCCCGCTCTCTCCTCCACGAGAGGCTCCGGGAGGTGCTCGTCACTGGCATCCGCTACACGGACGGGGACGGCGTCCCCATGATGGGCAACCTGACCGTGACCGCTGGCGGTCACACCCTGCTCCCCTTCCCCCTCATCGGGGGCAGCTACTCCGGCACCGGGGACCTCTTTGCCGCCTGCATCGCGGCTGGCATGGCAAGAGGGGACTCTGTGGAGGACACGGTCCGGCTGGCCGGGAAATTCATCAGCCTGGCCATGGCTGACTCCATAAAAGAACAGGTACCTCGCAATGACGGCGTCAATTACGAAAAGTACCTGTCCATGCTGGCTCCTAGCGGAACCCTCTATAACGGTTCAGACACGCATAGATCTCCTGCTTCCTCGCCATAGCAAGGGAGGAAGGGATGTACGAGCCCTTCACCAGGCAGGAAAGTCCCCTGCCTTCTATCTCTCTCCAGATTTTCTCCGCCAGCTCCTCCAGGCTGGCGTTCTTTTTTGTCTCCATCTCCTCGATGACATTTTTCAGCACATAGCTGAGCGTAGTGGTCTGCTCGCTGTCCGTGATCTGCTCCACATACTTGAGCTCCACCGTGTCCTTTCCGATGGAGAAGCTGTCCTTTCCATACTGCTTTACCTTGATCTGGCCGTGCTTTTTGTCGATCTTTCCAAGGCGGGGATGGCGGGACATGACACCCCATCTGGCGATACCCTCGGACTCCTTCCTGTGGGCTGTCACAAAATCCATCTCCTCTTTATTCCGGCTGCATATATCCTTCACCTGATCCGTGATGTCGTATGCCCGGTAGGTGTCCATCTGGATGATCTTGTCCGCGATGTAGAAGTAGGCTCCCGAGCTGCCCGCCACAAGGATGACAGAGATATCCTTCTCCTCGTAGAGCTTCCTGGCCTGCTCGATAAAGGGGGTGATGGGCTCCTGCTCTCTGGCGATGACGGACTGCATGAGGGCGTCCCGCACCATAAAGTTTGTGGCCGAGGTGTCCTCGTCGATGAGGAGCACGCCTGCTCCCGCCTCCACAGCCTCCACCACATTGGCCGCCTGGGAGGTGGAACCGCTGGCATCCTCTGTGGAGAAGTCCACCGTGTCCTTCCCGTTGGGGAGATGGTTGATAAAAGGCGAGATGTCCACATGGGCCACCGCCCTTCCGTCCTCCGCCCGGATCTTCATAGCCGTGTCGTCTGTGATGACGTACTCTCTTCCGTCCCCCCTGATATGGTTGTACACGCCCAGCTCCAGCGCCTTCAGGAGAGTGGATTTGCCGTGATAGCCGCCGCCCACAATGAGGGTGATGCCTTTTGGCACCGCCATCCCCTTCAGCGCACCCTTATGGGGAAGGGAAAGCTCCACCTCCATGCTCTTCGGGCTCTCAAACACCACCGCCCCTTTCATGGGCTTGTCTGAGACGCCGCTCTGCCGGGGCAGGACAGAGCCGTTGGCCACAAAGGCGGCCAGGCCTCTCTTTCTTAGCTCCTCCCGGATAAAGGTCTGGTCCTCCGCCAGGTCCGCCACCTCCCGGAGCACCTTCGGATTGAGATTTTTGTAATACAGGGCTCTCTTCACACATTGGGGCACGTAGTCAAACAGGATCTTCTTCAGCTCCGGAGCGTTGATGGTCCGGCCGTTTGCGGGAAATCCCACCTCAAAGCGCACCAGGATCCGCTTTCCGTTCATCTCCAGGGCTGTCCGCTCCAGCACCTCCTGGCCGCAGCGGCTGATGCTGATAAGACCGCTCTTGCCGGAGCCCTTCGCCTGGAACATGTACTCGCCGATCTGCCGGGAGAACTCCCTTGTAAGATGATCCTGCAGGGCAATCCTCTTGTCCTTTCTGTCAAAAAGCTCCTCCGGGAAGGCCGCCGTCTTCTGGGACACCTCCACGCTCACCTTGGAGGGCGCCGCAAAGGGATCTCCCTGCACGTGGTCGATGTGGAGGATAAAGCCGGGGAACTGCCAGCTCCCGGCCAGGCTCTTGTATGCCGGATAGCTTTTCCTGTGTATGCTCATAAGCTGCTGTTCCAGCTGCACTGATGTGTTCATATTCTGTCTTTGCTCCTTTTCGTCTATTCCTATTTCTGTTCCCGGAATACAAAGGTTCCGGTCTTCTCATCCATGGCGTCCACAATGGCCAGGGACTCAAGCTGATATCCCAGATTTCTTATAATGCTGCCTCCTGCCTGGAAGCCTTTCTCGATGACAATTCCAATTCCCTCCACGGTGGCACCCGCCGCCTGGACGATTTGGATCAGTCCCTGGAGAGCACAGCCGTTGGCCAGGAAATCATCGATGATCAGCACGTGATCCTCCTCACTCAGGAATTTCTGGGACACGATGACCTGGTTCTTGCAGCGGTGGGTAAAGGACTCTACCTCCGCCACGTACATCTCTCCCTCCAGGTTGATGCTCTGGGTCTTCTTGGCGAACACCACCGGCACCTTGAAGTGCTGGGCCGCCACGCAGGCGATGCCTATGCCGGAGGCCTCAATGGTGAGGATCTTGTTGATGGGCTTGCCCTCAAATCTCCTCTTGAACTCCGCCCCGATCTGGTCAAACAGCTCAATGTCCATCTGATGATTTAAAAAGCTGTCCACCTTCAGCACGTTCCCTTCTGTAATAATTCCATCCTTTACAATGCGTTCCTCTAAAAAATTCATACCAAATTCCTCTTTTGTTTTTGATTTTACTATCTATTATAGGAGAAAACGGCATAGTTGACAATCACTGTTTTTTCATTCTATACTTTATCTGTTGCCGCGGGGCCGGACGCGGACAGTCCCGGGAAAGGGCAGCCGCCCGTCCGCCCCGCATTTTGTGAGACGAGGAGAATACATATGGAAAAGATCACGACTGTTTTATTTGACCTGGACGGGACCTTGCTCCCCATGGATCAGGATCTGTTTGTAAAATCATATTTCAAAAGGCTGGCTGAAAAGATGGCCCCCAGAGGCTACGACCCGGAGGGCCTGATCAAGGCCGTGTGGGGCGGCACCGCCGCCATGGTACAAAACGACGGCAGAGCCACCAACGAGGAGGTGTTCTGGGACTTCTTCAGCAACGTCTACGGTGAGAAAGCCCTAAAGGACATCCCCGTCTTCCAGGAGTTTTATGAGGTAGAATTTCAGGAGGCCAGACAGGTGTGCGGCCACAATCCGCTGGCGGCCCGCTCCGTGGCACTCTGCCGGGAGCTGGGACTTCGCAGGGTCCTGGCCACTAATCCCCTCTTTCCCTCCATCGCCACAGAGAGCCGGATGAGGTGGGCCGGCGTCTCGCCGGAGGACTTCGAATACTACACCACCTATGAGAATTCCGTCCACTGCAAGCCCAACCCGGACTACTACAGGGACATCCTCGCCCACTGTGGCCTGCGTCCCCAGGAGTGCCTGATGGTGGGAAATGATGTATCAGAGGACATGATCACGGAAACACTGGGAATGAAGGTCTTTCTTCTTACGGACTGCCTGATCAACAAGGAGGGACGGGATCTGTCCGGCTATCCCCGGGGAGGCTTTGAGGATCTGATTTCCTATTTGGAAAAACTGAGATAAGGAGGCGCGCGGCTTTGCAGACAACAATCAACAATCTCTTTTCATTCATCCGGCTCTCTCCCACCAGCTACCACACGGTGGATACTATGAAGGCCGCTCTGCAAAAAGAGGGCTACATGCAACTGGAGGAGAGCCGCCCCTGGGCACTTGCTCCGGGAGGAAAATATTTTGTCACCCGCAATCTCTCCTCCCTCATCGCCTTCCGGGTTCCGGAGGGATCCCCGGACAGCTTCCACATCATCGCCAGCCACAGCGACTCCCCTGCCTTCAAGATCAAGGAGATGCCGGAGCTTCCCTCAGCCGGGCTCTACGTCCGCCTGAATGTGGAGCGGTACGGCGGCATGCTGATGGCTCCCTGGCTGGACCGGCCGCTCTCCGTGGCGGGGCGCATCCTTGTGGAGGAGGACGGGAGGCTTCGGACAAGACTTGTGAACATAGACCGGGATCTCCTCCTCATCCCCAACCTGGCCATCCACATGAACAAGGAGGCCAACGCCGGCTTCAAGCCGGATCCCCAGAAGGACATGCTGCCCCTCTACGGAGACATTGCCCGGAAGGACACCTTCCTCCGCTGCGTAGCGGAGGCTGCCGGGACAGTACCGGAGCGGATCGCAGGCCATGACCTGCTGCTCTACTGCCGCATGCCGGGGATCTGCTGGGGCGCGGCAGGGGAGTTCATCTCAGCTCCCAGACTGGATGACCTGCAGTGCGTCTTCGCCTCCCTGACCGCCTTTCTAAATACGGAGAGGGAAAGCGGCAGCACCTCTATCCCCGTCCACTGCGTGCTGGACAACGAGGAGGTAGGCAGCGGCACAAAGCAGGGCGCCGCCTCCACCTTTCTCAAGGACACCCTCCGGCGGATCTGCCTTTGTCTCGGAAAAACGGAGGAGGACTATCTTGCCATGCTCTCCTCCAGCTTCATGCTGTCGGCAGACAACGCCCACGCGGTGCACCCCAACCAGCCGGAGAGATCGGACGCCGTAAACCGTCCGGCCATGAACCAGGGCATTGTGATCAAGTACAACGGAAACCAGCGGTATACAACGGACGCTGTCTCCGCCGCCCTCTTCAAGACTATCTGCCGCCGGGCAGGAGTTCCCTTCCAGACCTTCCTGAACCGCTCCGACATGGCAGGAGGCTCCACTCTGGGGAACATTTCCAATGCCCAGGTAGCCCTGAACACAGTGGACATCGGCCTGGCCCAGCTCGCCATGCACTCTCCCTTCGAGACGGCCGGAGCCTCGGACACAGACAATATGATCCGGGCCATGGAGGAATTTTTCCGGTGCGGTATCCGGTGCCTGGGCGACGGCTCATACGACATCATCTGATCAAATGCCTGGTTTTTCCAGGCATTTCAGACTGTAGACAAAGTCCCCGGTTTACCCCGGGGCTTTTCTATTGTAGTTATCAACATTTCAATGATCCTTCCGGTTTTTATCAAGAAAAATCCCCTACTTATCAACTCTAAAGTTAAGCGGTACGTTCCCTGCACAT